>DHHE01000152.1 GCA_002403115.1 bacterium UBP2_UBA4780
TCCTGGCGGAAGGCGTGGCTCATGGGCAGGGTCTTGATGGTCTCGCTGAAGTTGGCCAGGGCGTTGCGGACCTGGACCGTCCGCTTGGCGTCCCGGTTGTGCCCGATGGCCAACACCATCATGGGGACGATGCCCACCAGCACCACCGCGAATATGGTGAGGGCCACCATCAGCTCTATCAGCGACATGCCCGGGCTGCCGCCGGCCGGTTTTCCGCTTTTACGCTCCATGACTTGACCCCGTTCGTTGTGTTGCCGGCGATTTCTCTGGCTTGCTAAAGCCATGCGCCGTTGTCCCAGCGCCAGGTCCTCACCCGGCCGTTCAGGTTGACGGATACCGCCATCTGGATCCGGCCGTCCCGGCTGAAGATGTAAACGGCCCCCGGGCTGCAGCCGCCCTGCGGCGAGAACACCGCCCGGTTCCCGGTAAAGTCTATGCCCCCGGCCGGGGCCCCGGCCGGGAGGCCGTCCGGAGGCCTTGACGTGGGAGGGTTGACCGGCCGCAGGCCCAGGCTGCTGTTGCCGTAGATCTCGTTGGAGACTGTGTCGACCACCGCCTGGTGGTAGACCGTGGCCGATGTCAATTGATTACCGGTGCTGCCGAAAGCCAGTTCCACCAGATGTCCCCGGGAAACGGCACGTTCCCTGGCTTCGCGCATGTTCTGGGCCAGCTGTTCGGCCGTCCCCTTCACCCGGGCGTTGCTGATCATCCTGCCCGACGTGGGCACGACGATGGCCAGAAGAACGCCTAAAATGCCGACGACCACAAGCAACTCCACCAAGGAGAATCCCCTCTTGTCCCTGATGGACGGTTTGGTATTCATTATATCATTTACCTCCATAGTATAAATACTGCAAGCGGCGTGCCACTTGCAGTATTTATATTAGGCATTGAATCACAAGTGATTGCCGGGGGCAACCTGTCGCCCCACCATTCAACTTGTTATTTGGCTTACTTACTTTTATTACCGCAGGGTAACATAGGTTATTCACCGTTGGCGCTTTTATCGAGCTGATAGTCCTTTATTTTCTTCAAAATTACCCGATAACTGATCCTGAGCCGCCTGGCCGCCTCGCTCTTGTTCCCGTTGGCAGCCTTGAGGGCGGCCGCGATGGCCTGCCTCTCCGCCTCGCTGGTGGCCCGCTTGGACACCTCCCACAGGTTTTCCACGCCAAGGGCCGGGCTCCCGGGTGCCTCCGTTTCCGTTGGCAGGTGTAAGTCCTCGGTGGTGATGCGCATGCCCGACGACACCACCAGCGCCCTTTCCAGCACGTTCTCCAGCTCCCGGACGTTGCCCGGCCAGTCGTAGGTCTCCAGCAGGGCCAGGCCCTCGGGCTCCAGCTCCTTGGGCGCCAGGCCGGACCTGGAGCCTATCTTCGAAGTGAGCAGCCCGGCCAGCAGGCCGATGTCGGCGATCCTGTCCCTGAGCGGCGGTATGGGAATGGGGAAGATGTTCAGCCGGAAGAACAGGTCCTGGCGGAAAAGCCCCTCCCTCACCATTTTCTCCAGGTCGCGGTTGGTGGCGGCCACCACCCGGATATCTATCGACCGGGGCTTGACGCCGCCCACCGGGACCACCTCCCGCTCTTGAAGGACGCGCAACAGCTTCACCTGCAGCGGCGGGGGCAGCTCGGCCACCTCGTCCAGAAGGAAGGTGCCGCCGTGGGCGGCCGTCAGCAGTCCGGTCTTGTCGCGATAGGCGCCGGTGAACGCCCCCTTGGCGTAGCCGAACAGCTCGGATTCGATCAGGTTCTCCGGCAGCGCGCCGCAGTTGATGGAGACGAACGGCCCCTCCCGCCTTCCGCTCAGCCGGTGGAGGTACCTGGCCACCAGCTCCTTGCCGGTGCCGCTCTCGCCGCTGATGAGCACGGTGGAATCGGTGACCGCCACCTTCTTCACCAGTTCGACCACCCGCCGCATCCCCGGCTGCCGCAGCAGGCCCTCGTCATCGGCCGCGGCCGCCTCCTGCCCCGGCGCGAACTGGAGGTGCCGGCCCAGGTCCTCGATGGTCTGCCTGGCCCGCTGCAGCGCTTCCAGGGCCGGGGCGCCGGAATCCTCCAGGGCCTCGCGCACCGTGTCCAGCTCGGGGCGGACCCGCTGCAACAGCCCCTCGGCCGAGGCCCTCAGCAGCCGGGTGTTCTCCATCAGGGCGAACTGCTCCTCCATCCGGCGCTGGGCGGTGGCGTCGGTCACCAGCAGCATGGTCAGCCGGTCCGGGTCGTCGCCCGGCTCCATCCGGCTGCGGAGCACCTGGAGGTGCTTCCGCCCCTGCCCGATCTCGACCGTCCACTGGTCGGGGGTTCCCGGGACGGGGGCCTCGGACGGCCTCAGCATCTCCTCCAGGGCCGCCAGGTCGCCGGTCCCGGCCAGGGCCAGGGCGGCACGGTTGGCGGAAACCAACCGGCCGTCTCGGTCGGCGAAGGCCACCCCCCTGTCCAGCGATTCCAGCAGGTGCTTGTTCATCCTCTCGCTCCTTTCCGCCCGGGCGCGCGAGAGGTCGTAGAGGTCCTTAAGGGAGCGCCCCTGGCTTCTCAGGTCCTCGAGGACGCGCTGGTAGATGTCCAGCACGAATTCGACGTCGCTGTCGTAGGCCGATCGCTCCCCGTCCAGCGCCGCCTTGGTCTGGCTGGCCATCTGCCGGAAGGGCGAAAGGACCAGCCGCAGGTACCAGGCGAACAGGATCAGGGCCCCGATGGAGCCCAGGATGACGAAAACCGTCTGGAAGGAGACGGCCCGGTCTATGGCCCGGACGGCCGAGGCGTCCTTCTCGGCCACCAGCAAAGCCGAGCCCCGCTTCTTGGTCAGGAAATAGCTCTGCAGGAAGCGGCCGTCCCGGCGGTAGATCCCGGAAAGGGACCAGCCCTTCGCCTCCAAGGCGCGGATGCGGACGGGATCCATGCCCCCGGGGATGTCCCCCCGCTTCCCGGCAAGCCCGGGGTCGCTGTGAACCAGCCACAGGCCGTCGGGGCCGATGACCCCTATGTTGCTAAGCCCCCACCTCCGCGCGAACTCCCGCCATTGATCCCCGGCATCGCTGCCCCCGTCCTGCCATTGGCCGTAGGCCAGCTCGGCCACCAGGGCCAGCCTCTCCGAATGATCGGCCTGTATCCGGCGGCTCAGCCTGGTGCTCAACCAGAACAGCGTGATGTTGGCACCCAGCAGGACCATCACCAGGACGAACCCGGCCAGGCGGATCTCCCGCTCGTATGTCCGGCCCTTGCGCTCCATAATCTGATTAGGTTATCATAAGCTACTTATAGCTGTCAATAGGAAAATTGGCGGGGAGCAACCGGGGCTGAGGGCAGGTTTTCCGTTAGATGCCGCCGGGGCCTGCCCCGAGCCGTGTCGAGGGGCCTGCCCCGAGCCGTGTCGAGGGGCCTGCCCCGAGCCGTGTCGAGGGGCCTGCCCGCCTGCC
>DHHE01000070.1 GCA_002403115.1 bacterium UBP2_UBA4780
AGCACCTCAAGCAGGTCAACCTGGGCCGGCTCACCAGGCTGACGGTGGAGTCGGAGATCCCGATGGCGGCCCAGGTCGACGGCGAGCTCTGGCCGCGCCGGGTGAAGCGCTTCGAGATCGGGATCGTGCCCAAGGCGCTGGAGTGCATCGTGGGCGGGGACGATAGCGGCGACAAGTTCAGGAGCTTTTCATGATGAAGGCCCTGGCGCTCCTCTCCGGCGGGCTGGACAGCATCCTGGCGGCCCGGGTCATCATGGAACAGGGGATAGAGGTCGCCGGCCTGTGCTTCGTCACCCCGTTCTTCGGTCCGGAGAGCGCCCGGAGGGCGGCCAGGCAGCTGGGGATCGAGCTCATCGAGCACGACCTCACCACTGAGTTCTTCGAGATGATGAGGAACCCCCGCTACGGCTTCGGCGGCAACATGAACCCCTGCATCGACTGCCACGGGCTGATGCTTAAAACCGCCCATGGATTGCTGGGAAAATACGGGGCTTCGTTCCTGATCACCGGCGAGGTGCTGGGCGAGCGGCCGATGTCGCAGACGAGGGGCGGGCTGAACGCGGTCCTCAAGCTGGCGGCCGACCGGGACCTGGTCCTGAGGCCGCTCTCCGCTAAACTGCTGGAAACCACCAGGCCGGAACGCGAGGGCTGGGTGGACCGGGAGAGGCTGCTCGACTTTTCGGGGCGCGGCCGCAAGCGCCAGGAGGAGATGGCGCGGAAGTTCGGAATAACGGACTATCCCCAGCCGGCCGGAGGCTGCCTGCTGACGGACATCAAGTTCTCCAGGCGCCTCAAGGAGCTCCTGGCGCACGAAGGGTTCGTGCGGGAGGACATCGAGCTTCTCAAGCTCGGCAGGCATTTCCGCCTGGGCCCGGGAACCAAGCTGGCGGTGGGACGGAACCAGGCGGAGAACGTCAGGCTGCTGGAATCCGCCGGGCCTTCGGACACCGTGCTGAGGCCGGAGCGGCCGGTGAAGGGGCCGGTAGGCCTGTTGCGCGGGGCGGCGGACGGGGAGGTCTTGGAGGCCGCGGCCGGGATAGTCGGCCGCTACTGCGACGAGGACGGAGGGGGCGAAGTGACCGTCGCCATCTACCGGAACAACGGGCGAACCGGGGAGCTGAAGGCGCGCATATGGACGGATTCCGAAGTCTTGGGACAAATGATATGAGAAAAGCCGTGGTTCTGGTAGGACTGCTGCTGGCGTCAATGGCCGGCAGGGCGCCAGCGGCCGAAAAGGACCCGGCCGCGGTGCCCAAGCGTTCACCCACCTTGGCGGTGGCCCTGTCGGCCGCCTTTCCCGGCGGCGGGCAGGCCTACACCAGGGACTACCTCAAGGCCGGGGCCTTCGCCGGGGCTCTGGGCTACATCGGCTACCGCTACCTGCGGGAGGACCGGGCGGCCAAGGCGTCCGCCACCGCCTACGACTGGTGGGACCACGACTGGGAGCGGAGGAAGTACAAGTGGTGGGGGATAGGCGTCTGGCTGGTGTCCATGGCCGACGCCTACGTCGGGGCCCACCTCTACAAGTTCGACGAGCAGGCCGAGCCCGAGGTGTCGCTGCTGGCCGGGCCGGGATACGCGGCCCTGGCCTGGCGGTTCTGAAGGAAACGGCTGCCAGCCCGTTGCCATTTAAACTGAGATCACATTCTGTCCGACTGGCCGAGGGATGACCCGGATAGCGCATTCAGGCTGCGATCGGAAGATACGAATAATCGTTACGATAGTGTCATCCTTCAGCTAGCGAGGCACGGGAGCAGGCTCAGGATGATATTTAGTAAATTGGCAAAACAGGTGCCAAATGGACTACGACATTAAAAAAATACTGAGGCCGGTGCTGTTCCTGGCCCTGCTGATGGCGGCCTCCACCTTCATCCTCTACGCGGCCTGCCTCTGGGAGGGGCGGCCGGCGGGGCTGCTGAGATGCCTCTACATGGTGACCATCACCATGTCCACCATCGGCTACGAGGACATGATCGGCACCCAGGGCAGCCCCCTGCTGACCGCGGTCAACATCGGGCTGATCGTGGTCTACATGCTGGCGGTGGCTTACGCCGTCTCCAATTTCACCGCCTACCTCATCGAGGGCAGGTTGTCCAACTATTTCCAGAGGAACAAGAACAGAAAAAGGATCGGGGCGATGGACCAGCACTACATCATCTGCGGCGTCAAGGACATCGGGGTCTACGTGGCCCGCGAGCTTTCCGAGACCAGGCGGCCGTTCGTGGCCGTCGACGACAGCCGCCAGGCCATCGACGAGCTGCGCAAGGAGATCCCCAAGCTGGCGGCCCTGGAGGGAGACCCCACCTCGGACGACATGCTGCATCAGGCCGGGATAAGCCGGGCCCGGGCGCTGATCGCCGCCCTGGAGAACGACAAGGAAAACCTCTACCTGGTGATGGCGGCCAAGGACCTCAACCCGAAAATCAAGATAGCCGCCCGCTACAACAACCCGGCCACCAGGCACAAGCTGGTCAACGCCGGGGCCTCGGCGCTGGTCTCCCCCAACATGATCGGCGGGATGCGCATCGCCTCGGAGCTGGTGCGACCGCAGACGGTTTCCTTCCTGGACACCATGCTGCGCAACAAGCAGGAGGCCGGGACCAGGGTGGAGGAGGCGGCGGTGGCCGCCGGCTCGCCCATGTCCGGAAAGACGCTGCTGGACCTGCACCGGGAGACCGGGGTGACGGCCATCGCCTGCCGGCAGCCGGGTGGGGAGGAATTCCGTTACAACCCTGACCCCCACACCAGGCTGGCGCTTGGAATGACGGTCATCTTCATCGCCAATCCGGAAAGGAGGATGGCGGTGGAACGGCGCCTGGCCGGGGCCTGCGCCGCCGAACCAGAGGGATTGCGGGCCGGGAGGAAGAAAAGGGGATGACCGGAGTCCGCGAAGGGGACGTCCCCCGATTCACCGACCTGCTTCCCCTGGGCTACTACCGGGCGGACGCGGGTTGGAGGATTACTCACGCCAACCCGGCCCTGCTGGAGATGCTGGGCTGCCGGGACTTGTCCGAACTCGCCGGCCTTGTGTCCGGCCCTGAACGGTTCGGGGGGAAAGCGGCCCGGGACGAGGTCATGGGCCGGCTGGAGCGGGAGGGGAAAGCGGCGGGAGTCGCGATCACCCTGAAGACCAAGGCCGGAGTTGAGGCCGCGGCGGTTGAGCATGTTTTCACGATTCACGGTCCGGACGGCAGGGTTCTTGGGTACGAGGGGCTGCTGTCGGCATCGGCAAAAGAGGACGAGGTTTGCCCGGAGATGTGCAAAAGGCTGGCCGAGAACATGCTGGACCTGGTCTGCCAGATAGACCCCCGGGGAAAAATCGAGTACATCAGCCACTCGGTGCGCTTCGTACTGGGGCACAACGCCCCGGAGCTGGCCGGGCGGGACGTTTATGATTTCATCCACCCCGAGGACCGTGAGCGGGCCGAGGCCGATTTTCAGAAATACTACCTAACGGGCACGGCGGACAATCTCAAGTACCGGGTGCTCCACGCCAACGGGGAGTATCG
This sequence comes from bacterium UBP2_UBA4780, assembly GCA_002403115.1. GTDB lineage: Bacteria > Edwardsbacteria > AC1 > AC1 > EtOH8 > UBA8901. The sequence continues at coordinate 3,510 of DHHE01000070.1, forward strand.
GTGGCTGGAGGCCAGGGCCAAGCCAATCTTCGACCGGGAGTTTTCACTGTCCGGGGTGCTGATCTCGGCAAGGGACGTTTCCGAGCTGGAGCAGGCCCGGGTCGAGCTGAAGAAAGTCAAACGGCGGGCCGAAGAGGAACTGGAGCTCAAGGCCCGGGAATTTTCCGAAACCATCGAGCGCCTGAAGTCGGACATCGCCGGGAGGAAACTGGCGGACCAGGAACAGGCCGAGGCTGGCCGCCGGCAGGAGGCCATCATGAGGGTAATGCCGGTCATCCTCTACAGCGCCCAGTTGAGGACGCCTTTCGCCGCGGTCTGGATGTCGGACAACGCCGGCTTCGTCACCGGCTACCCCCTGGAGAGGTTCCTGAAGGAACCGAATTTCTGGATGGAACGGGTGCATCCCGACGATCGTAGGACGGTGGAGGAATATCTGGGGAAGGTCTCCACCGGGGAGACACATCAGACCGAGTACCGCTGGCAGTGCGCCGACGGGGAGTTCCACTGGTTCCTTGACCAGGTGGTAAACGTCCAGCTTTCGGAAAACAACGTCACCGAGTATTTCGGCCTCTGGATAGACATCACCATCCGGAAGAATAAAAAGGCAGGATAGATCCAGTTATCAAGGCATTTTATCCGCATCCTCTCTTTTGAAAATCCCCGCTGAAAAGCGGGGATTTTTCTTTTGTGCCGACATGTGAAAATAAACGAAAAAAAGACAAAAAAACACTTGACAATGGGGCTAAAAACATATAAAATGGTACCAAGTGGGTCAAAGTGGGTCATAATGGTTTAAGGATATTTTACGTTGTATCTTGCTTATAAATCAAAGGGTTATCAATCAGTCATGTTCGCGGCCATAAGGACACCAAGTGGAGGCGGCCTATGATCATCTTCGGGGGCAATTACCGTCACAGCCTTGACACCAAGGGTAGGCTGAACATACCGGCCCAGCTGAGAAAAATACTGGGCAGCCAGAACACCCAGCTGTGGATCACACCAGGGCTCCAGGATGGCTGCCTTTTCGTCTATCCCCAGGAGAACTGGTTGAAGAAGATGGAGGAGTTGAACGCCCAGGTCGATTCGCTGGAGAAACGGAAAGCGTTCAGGATGTTCTCCACCCAGAGCTTCATGGTGGACCTGGACGGCCAGGGGCGGATCATAGTCCCGGCCGAGTACCAGAAACTGGCCGGGATGGACAAGGAGGTGGTGGTGGCCGGGGTGATGGACAAGATCGAGCTTTGGAACCCGCAGGCCTACGAGAAGTTCTTGGCGGACAACGCCGAGAACTATCAGCGGATGGTCGAGCTGTTGTAAACAACATATCATAAACCGCAAAGGAAGGCCACATGAGAGTCCAAATCGTCACCGCCGGCGGCAACTCGATGCGCCTGGAGGTCTGCGGAATGATCAACCTCCAGGGCTTCTTCCAGATCGAGGAGGCCATCCTCAAGATCATGAAGAAGAACTGCTTCAAGGTGGAGCTGGACATGACCGAGGTCAAGCACATGGACCACCGGGGGGTGGACATCCTGGTGAAGCGGGCCGAGAGGCTGCGCAGCTACGGCGGCGATCTGGTGCTCTGCGGGCTGTCCCCCTACCTGGTCAACATATTGCGGATGGCCAACGCGGCCGAGGCCTTCGAGCTGGCCGAATCCAAGACCACCGTTCAGGGAGACCTTTTCCAGCGTCAGGAGCGGGCCCCGGCGGAACTCGATCTTGCCCGGCCCAGGTCGGCCGTAGCCTGAGCGATTGCGCCGGCCGGCCCCTGGCCGGCCCGGAGGCTTTTTCGGCGTGAGCTCGACTGCATACCACCGGCCGGTTCTTTTAAAACAAGCGGCCGATCTCCTCAACGTGAAACCGGGCGGAACGTACATCGACGCCACCCTGGGCGGCGGCGGCCACGCCCGGGAGATGCTGGAGCGCTCGTCGCCGGGCGGCCGGGTGATCGGCATCGACCGCGACCCGCAGGCCCTGGAAGCGGCCGGAGCCGCCCTGGCCGGGTACGGCGACAGACTGTCGCTTTGCCTGGGGAACTTCCGGGATATAGCCTCCATCGTGGGAGGCTGCGGCCTGCGGTCCGTGGACGGTGCGCTTTTTGACCTGGGGATGTCCTCGGCCCAGATAGACCGGCCCGAGCGCGGCTTCAGCTTCCAGGCCCAGGGGCCCTTGGACATGCGGATGGGCCCGGACGGGGCGCCGGCCGGAGAACTGGTCAACCGGTCTTCCGAGGAGGAGCTGGCCGGCATCATCCGGAACTTCGGCCAGGAGCGGCAGGCGCGGCGGATAGCCCGGGCCATCACCAGGGCCAGGCAAATCGGGCCGATCAGCACCACCTCCGGCCTGAGGCAGGCGATCCTGGCCACCAGGCCGGCCATGCCCCAGAAGACCCTGGCCCGGGTGTTCCAGGCCCTGCGCATCGCGGTCAACGATGAGATGGGATCGCTGGAGAACGGTCTGGCCGCGGCCAGGGATGCCCTGAATCCGGGCGGGCGCCTGGTGGTCATCAGCTACCATTCGCTGGAGGACTCGATGGTCAAGCAATTCCTCAGAACCAACCGGAATCCCTGCACCTGCCCCCCGAAGCTGTCGTCCTGCGTCTGCGGGGCGAAGCCCAGCCTGAGGATGATCACCGGCAAGGCGGTCCGTCCCGGGGAAAACGAGACGGACGACAATCCGAGGGCGAGGAGCGCCAGTCTGAGGGCGGCGGAGAAAATATGACCCACTTCCTGACAAATAAGGAAACCAGGAAAAAAAAGAACCGGGCCGGGCTGGCCATGGGGCTGGCGGTCGCGCTGCTCGCGTCCATGGCTTTCGGCTACGTTTGGCAGAGGATATCCCTGGACCAGCAGCTGGTATCCCTCGAACGCATGGCCGGAAACAACCAGGAGCTCCTGGCCGAGGGCAAGCGGCTGCTGCTGGAGTCGCAGCGGATCAACTCCTGGAGCGCGGTGGAACGGGCGGCCGTGGAAAGGCTGGGCATGGCCTACCCGGAAAAGCGCCAGGTGGTGGCGGCCATCATGCCTCCCTCGGGTAAGAAAGGCGGCACCGGAGGCCTGGCCAGGAGCATGCTGAGCCCGGTCAACGAGGCCTGGAGCCAGCCGTGAAGACCAGCCAAAGGGCCAGCCTGGTGGCCGTGATCGCCATGGCGGTCTGGGTGGTCATCGGGGCCAGGCTGGTGTGGCTGCAGGTGGTCAAGGCGGGCCATTTCCGGCACTTGGCCCAGCGGCAGCACCAGTTCCGGGTGGGGCTGATGCCCGAACGGGGCACCATCTTCGACCGCCAGGGACGGCCCCTTACCTTCTCGGTTAACGGCAGGAGGTCGTACCCCTACGGAACGGCCGCCGCCCAGACCCTGGGGGTGGTGGGCCGCGACGGCCGTGGCTTGGAGGGGCTGGAGCTCCTATACGACGATCTTCTCCGCGGCCAGGCCGGCTGGACCATCCGCCAGCTGGACGCCAGGGGGCGTTCCCACCCCTCGGCTGAATACCCCAGAAGACCCGCCCAATCGGGCGGGTCCGTCATCCTCACCATCGACGCCGACTACCAGTCGATAGTCCAGCAGGAACTGGAAAGGGGGGCGGCCAAGCATCAGGCGCTTTCGGCCCTGGCCATAGTCACCGACCCCGCCACCGGAGAGATACTGGCGGTGGCCTGCTATCCGCCGGTGCAGCCCGACCGTTTCGCCGAGTCAGAGCAGGCCGACCTGGTGAACAAGGCCATCTCCGAGCAGTTCGAGCCGGGCTCCACCTTCAAGGCGGTCACCATGGCGGCGGCCATCGAGGAGGGGACGTTGGCGCCGGAGGACATCTTGGACGGCGAGGACGGATCCTATTCGGTGGGGGGCCACAACCTGGGGGAGGCCGAGGGCCACCGCTACGGAAGGATCACGGTCGGACAGGCGCTGGCCTATTCCAGCAACATCTGCCTGGTCAAGATCGGGGAGCGGCTGGGCAGGGAAAAGCTCTATCAGTACGCCCGGGCCTTCGGCTTCGGATGCAAGACCGGCATCGAGTTCCCGGGGGAGGCGGCCGGCGTGCTCACCAAGCCCAGCGGCTGGTCCTTGATCCAAAGCGCCAACATCAGCTTCGGCCAGGGCCTGTCGGTGACCGGGATGCAGCTGGCCGCGGCCTACGGGGCCATCGCCAACGGGGGTTACCTGCTGCGCCCCCGCCTGGTGAGGGCCCTGGAGGACCCGGCCGGAGGGGTCTACCACGGCAACAAGACTGACACCCTGCGCAGGGTGATCTCAAAGGAGACCTCCCTGAAGCTCACCGAGATGCTGAGCCGGGCGGTGAACGACAGCCTGGGGACGGGCCGGTCTGCCAGGATCGAGGGCTGGAACGTGGCCGGCAAGACCGGCACCGGCCAGCGCAAGGTGGCCGGCCAGAGAGGCTACGCGGCCGGCCGCTACACCGCATCGTTCGTGGGCTTCATGCCTTCCGAATCTCCCAGGCTGCTGGCGGTGGTGGTGGTCAACGAGCCCAAGGGGGGGCACTATGGGGGCCGGGTGGCGGCGCCGATCTGCCGGAACATCTTCAAGCGGGCCATCAGCCTGCCGCGCGGGGTGGCGCCGGAGCTTCTGGCCTCGGGTAAGCCGGCCGATGAGGCTTTCTGAGATCCTGCGGCCGCTGGGCGGCGAGCCGGTTTCCATAGAGCCGCCGGGCGACGATCCGGAGATAACCGGCCTGGAGTACGACTCGCGCCGGGTGACGCCGGGAACATTGTTCTTTGCCGTAACCGGGTACAGCCAGGACGGCCGGAGGTTCATCCCCCAGGCCCTGGAACGCGGGGCGCGGGCCGTGGTCAGCCAGCACCCGGAACGGACGGGATCGGCCACCCTGGTCGGGGTGGGCAACGTGAGAAGGGCCATGGCCCTGATGTCGGCCGCCTTCCACGGGTACCCGGCCGGGCGCATGGCGACGGTGGCCATCACCGGAACCGCCGGCAAGACCACCACCTCCTATCTGCTGCGCTCGATACTGGCCTCGGCCGGGATGAAGACAGGCCTGGTGGGCACCATCCGCTACCTGATAGGCGAACAGGCCTTCGAGGCGCCGAACACCACGCCGGAATCGCTGGACCTCCAGAGGCTGCTGGCCAGGATGTGCGATGACGG
>DHHE01000084.1 GCA_002403115.1 bacterium UBP2_UBA4780
CCTCACGCATAGTCGCACTGCGCCCCCGGACCCCCTTTGCCAGCGGTGGAACGGATTGACCGTCCACCGCTGGCCAGGGTCTGTATCGAGCTTACCTGAACCGATGGGATGGTCATTTAAAGCCATAAGGCAAAAGAAGGACCCCGCCTTCCAGGCGGGGTCCTTCCGCTCCCCGAATATGTTCACCGGATTAAAAGCACCCGTCCCAGGGCCTGACCGCCGGGGCGCCAGTTCGATGGGCGCACCCGCACCAGATATGCTCCGGAACCAGCCCGGCCCCGGTTTCCGGGCCAGCCGGCCAGTCCGCCCGAACCAATACCGCTCCATACCTTCCGCCCGGCGATGTTGAATACCTCGACCGAACATTCGCCGCCATAGCCTTCCCATCGTATGCCGCCAGAGGCCAGACGCAGGCCGCTAATGCCCGGGCGCCCGGGGGTGCCGGCAGGTGGCGGTCCGGCGAACCCCGTGGCCACGGTATACTTGAGGCTGTCCCTCAGGACGCCGTAGGAATCTATCACCCGGGCAACGACCGAAGGCCCGTCGATGTCCCAGACGACGAAATGATAGAAGTATCCCCCGTAGCCGGAGACCAGGCTTCCGCCGGCCCCCCCGCAGATGATCTGGCGGACCGAGGTATCGGCCGGCGGGTTACCGAAACCGCTGGCCGCAAAATAGTCCTTGTTCCATAGGTGGATGTGGCCGCAGACGTAGGCTTGGACGCCGCCCGAGGCCATAACCTGCCAGAAGGCGTCGCGGTCGGCGGCGTTCCACTGCAATGACGAATGGCTGCTCCCGTCGCTCGGCGGCCAGGCCTCGACGTGCCCGATCACGAACCTGTGGACGGCGGTGGTGGTGTCCAGGACCGCGGACAGCCAGTCGCGCTGGGCCTGGTCCACCTTGAAGCGAGCGGCGTAGGTGGCGGGGTAGTAGAGGTTGGTGTTGACAACGCAGAAGATGGCGTTCTGGTGGCGGAAGGAATAGACCGTCCCGGGGTGCTCCGGCGGGCCGTTCTGGGGCAAGTCCGGCCAGCTGGCCCGGAAGGGACCGGTTCCGTCCCAGTCGTGGTTGTAGATGTTGGCGTCGTGGTTGCCTATGGCGGGATAGACGGGGATGTCGGCGAGGGGATCGGCGATATATTTCCATTCCTGCCATAGGGCCATGGCCTCGGCGGAATCAGAGGCGGAATGGTAGGCATCCCCGCCGAAGACCCAGAAATCCGGCCTGGGGCCCAAGCCGTCGATGCGGCTTATTACGTAGCCGAAAACGACCCCGGATTCGGTATTCATGTCGGAGGAGACATGGGAGTCGCTGGTGGTAACGAACCGGAAGGCGGCGGCCGGGCCAGCCAGCAACAAACATGCGAGGAGGGCAAATGAGCCGACCTTCGGGGCGCAGGCGGGGGAGGGCATGACGGAGGCGCTCATGTTTGGTATCGGTTGTGGAAGGCGTACTTTTCCAGGGGAAGGCGCTCCGGCCGCTCCTTCTCGGCCGTGACCTGCCAGGCCTCGGCCAGCTCGGGCTTGATGTCGGCGGCGTGGCGGCCGACCATTATCAGGGTGATGACCGTCATGTCGTCCGGGATGCCCAGGAGGGAACGCACTTCCTCCGGCTCATACCCGGCTATGGGGTGGGCCACCAGCCCCAGCTCGACGGCCCTCAGGATGAGGTGGGCGGCGGCCATGCCGGTGTCGAACAGGGCGTACTCCCGGCCGTCCTTCATGGCGCAGTCCAGCTCCCTCTTGGTGCAGACGGCCACCATCATCGAGGCCCGGCGGGCCCATTCGTTTCCCTTCTTCAGCGCCCCGGGCATCTTCCCGAGCGTCTCCCGGTCGTGGACGAAGACGAAGCGCCAGGGCTGCTTGTTGAAGCAGGAGGCGGCCAGCCCGGCATGGCGGGCCAGGTCGCCGACCAGCTCCCGGGTGATCTCGGCCGGGTCCAGCGAGCGGTAGGCCCGGCGGGCTTCGATGGCGGCGGCCACGTCCATGATAATCTCCTTCAAAGAATCCTTTGCCTATACTATAACCCAGAAACGCAGCGATTTCAAGACGGGGATGGTGGCCCGGGAAGGGANNGACATGCCATAGAATTACTGCCGAACGACCAGAGAATGGCCATGCCTTCAAAACCCTTGACCGCGATCGCGGCCCTCGCCCTTCCGCTCCTGCTGGCGGCCGCCTGCATGGCGCAGTCCGCGCGGCCGGAGGCCTGGGCCCAGCCGCTGGAGATCGAAGGGGTGCCGAACCTCCACAAGGTGAGCCAGGGCCTTTACCGCAGCGCCCAGCCCAGCTCGACGGGAATGGAGAACCTGAGAAAGCTCGGAGTGCGCACCGTGGTCAACCTCAGGACCTTCCACACCGACCGCGACGAGATCGGAACCACGGGGCTCAATTACGTCCGCATACCCATGCAGGCCTGGTACCCGGAGCGCCGAGACGCCATGAGGTTCCTTCGCATCGTCTCCGACACCTCGAGGACGCCCGTTCTGGTCCACTGCCAGCACGGGGCCGACCGCACCGGGGCCGTGGTGGCCGTCTACCGGACGGCGGTGCAGGGTTGGTCCAAAGAGGCGGCCCTGCGCGAGATGACCACGGGGGGGTTCGGCCATCACCGGGTCTGGAAAAACCTGCCGCTCTGGTTCAGGAGGCTGGACATCGAAACCCTGAGGAAAGAGGCTGGCGTCGAGGCCCCGGAGGATGCCGGCGGCCAGCCATGAGCAGCTAGAGCGGACAAGAGAGCCCCCCGCATTCGCGGGGGGCTCTCTTTATGCTCCGGAGGCTACGCGGAGTACTTCCCCCAGGTCCGGAAGCTCCTTTATCAGATAGACCTTGGCCCAAACCACCCGGCCCTTTTCGTCGACAAGAATGTTGGCCCTCTCCGAGAAGCCCTCCCGGCGGAAAATACCGTATTTGCGGGCGACGGCGCCGTGCGGCCAGAAGTCCGAAAGCATGCGGAGCTTCTTCACGCCGATGGCCCTGGCCCAGGCGTGCTTGCTGGGCACCGTGTCCACGCTCAGCCCTGCCGGAACGGTGCCAAGATTTTCGAACGCCTTGTAATTCTTCTCCAGGGCCTGCATCTGCCTGGCGCAGACCTTGGTGAAGGCCAGGGGGTGCCAGGAGAGGAGGACCTTGCGGCCCCTTAATTCGGAGAGCTTGAACCCGCGGTTGTGCTGGTCTCTCAGGGTGAAATCCGGTGCCCGGGAGCCGAGCTTGATGGCAGTCATCGCACTATCCTTTCGGACGGAGAAGCCGGGCTTATCATTCAAGACCGATGCAGGAATAGCAGACAGCCACGGCGTTGAGGTAAAGCGGCTTGAGCTCTCCCCGGAGCAGGCCCCGCGCCGTGGCGGCCGCGGCCAGGATCAGCAGGGCGATGGCGATGTTGCGCCTAAGATTCATTGGCTAGAGAGTTTTCAGGAAATCATTGAACGAGGTCTTCTTGTATTCCCCGCTGGTGATGAAGGAGAGTATCTTAACGAAGATCTCGGGCGGTACGAAGCCGGGAATGGAACCGATGACCGTTCCGTCCTTCTCCAGGAACAGGATGGTGGGAAAACCCCTGACGTTGAAGG
>DHHE01000106.1:0-5896 GCA_002403115.1 bacterium UBP2_UBA4780
CCCGAGGTCATGGTCAGCATGGTCAGCAGCCTGAATGCCAGGCCGGGATGGGGCACCACCGCCATGCCGTTCGGCGCCAGCGACTCCAGGAAGGTGGCGATGCCGTAGGAATTGAAAACGGCCAGCAGCACGGTGGCGTAGCGGGTGTACTGGTTGATCTTCTTGCGGCCCTGCTCCCCTTCCTTCTGCAGCTTCTCCAGGAAGGGGATGACCGATCCCAGCAGCTGCATGATGATCGAGGCCGAGATGTAGGGCATGATGCCCAGGGCGAAGATGGTGGCCCGGGACAGGTTGCCCCCCACGAACAGGTCGTACATCCCGAACAGGCTGCCCTTCTGGGCCCGGAAGAACTCGCCCAGGGCCTGGGTGTCGATGCCGGCGGTGGGCAGATGCCCCCCGATGCGGTAGACCACCAGCAGGGCCAGGGTGAACAGGATCCGCCGCCTGAGCTCAGGGATGCTGAATATGTTCTGGATCTTCTCCCACATTACTATATCTCAATAGCGCTATAATATTACAGGATCAAAACCGGCCGGCCGCCACCACCGTGGCCGTGCCCCCGGCCTCCTCGATCTTGGCCCGGGCCGAGCCGGTGAAGGCGTGGGCGCTGACCTTGAGGGCCGTCTTCAGCTGGCCGCCGCCCATTATCTTGACCGGGCCCTTCCCCGGCCGGATGAGCTTCCGCTCCAGCAGGCCCTGCGGGGTTATCTCGGCCAGGTCGGAGAGCTTGGCCAGCGAACCGACGTCCACCAGCTGGTAGGCCGTCTTGTTCCTGGAGGTGAAGCCCCGCTTCGGCAGCCGCCGCTGCAGGGGCATCTGCCCGCCCTCGAACCAGGCCGGGACCTTGGCGCCGGAGCCGGCCCGGGACTTCTGCCCCTTGTGGCCCTTGGTGCTGGTGCCGCCGTGCCCGGACCCGGTGCCGCAGCCCAGCCGCTTGCGCTTCTTGACCGCTCCCCGAGCGGGGCGTATATCGCTCAGCCTCATGGTCCCTCCAATGTTGGGACACGGCGTTCAGCCTACGCAGCCTTGGACAATTGACGCTGCTTCGGCGAAGTAGGCCGCCGTGTCCTTACTTTATCTCTTCCACCTTGACCAGGTGCTCCACCTTCTTGATCATGCCCCTGATCTGGGGGGTGTCGGCCTTCTCCACCGTGTGGGAAAGCTTGCGTATCCCCAGGGCCCTGATGGTGCGCTTCTGGTCCAGCGGCCGGTCTATGGCCGAATGCACCTGGGTGATCCTTATCTTCTTGGTCATTGTGCTGACTTCCTCCGGATTGTCCCTTTACTGAGCGGCGGCTTCGGTCTGCGCCGAGTCTGCCGGTCCCGAGCCAGGTCCTGGGTCCGTCCCAGGCTCAGGCCGGGAAGGCGGGGCGGCCTCCCCCTTGGTCTTGGCGGCCTCGGTCTTGTCCTTGAACCTCTCGGCCCGGATTTCGGCCGGCTGCCGCAGCTGGGACAGCCCGTCCAGGGTGGCCTTCACCAGGTTGTGGGGGTTGTTGGACCCCAGGCTCTTGGTCAGGATGTCCTTCACCCCGCAGGCCTCCAGCACCGAACGCACCACGTTGCCGGCGATGACCCCGGTCCCGGAGCCGGCCGGCCTCAGCAGCACCTTGCTGGCCCCGAAGCGCCCGGTCACCTGATAGGGTATCTTGCCGTCGACGATGGGGAACTTCTGGATGCTTTTCTTGGCGCTCTCGGTGGCCTTGCGTATGGCCTCCGACACCTCGCGGGCCTTGCCCTTGCCAATGCCCACGTGGCCGTTGCCGTCGCCCACGGTCACCAGGGCGGTGAAGCCGAAACGCTTGCCCCCCTTGACCACCTTGGCCACCCGGTTGATGTGGACCACCTGCTCCTTGAGCTCGCCCAGAACGTTGAGATTTATCCTAGCCAAGGTTCGTCTCCTCCAAATCAGGATGTTGAATTAGCCGCTGAACGCGAAAAACTAAGCGATCAAGATTGCATCGCCGAAAGGGCTTGAGCCCATGGCCGCCCCCGCGGTCGAGCCTTTGTCCACCCTTCCGCCCGCCTTAGAACTTCAAGCCGGCCTCGCGGGCGGCCTCGGCCAGCGCCTTGATCCGCCCGTGGTAGATGTACCCCCCCCGGTCGAAGACCACCTGCTGGATCCCCTTGTCCAGGGCAAGCTTGGCTATCCTCTGGCCCACCAGCTTGCTCTCGGCGATCTTGCCCTTGTCGCCGTGCTGCAGCCGGCCGGTGGAAGCCAGGGTGCGGTGGTTCCCGTCGTCTATTATCTGGGCGTAGATGTGCCGGCTGCTCCGGAAGACGCACAGTCTGGGTCGCTCGCTGGTCCCCCTCACCTTCCGTCTGATCCTTATGTGCCGGCGGATCCGGGCCTCCCTCATCTCTTTGGCTTTGTCCAACATGGCTTTACGCTCTGATATCCGGTTATGTTTGTCGGGTGTGATCGAGTCTCCGGCCTAGGAGCCGGATCCGGCCGCGGCCTTGCCGGCCTTGCGCCTGATCTTTTCATTCTGGTACCTGATGCCCTTGCCCTGGTAGGGCTCGGGACGACGGAAGCGCCTGATGGTGGCGGCCACCTCCCCCACCAGCTGGCGGTCTATGCCCTTAACCATGATGTTCACCTGGTAGCCGGTGCTCTTGTTGGCCTTGAGGGCGGGGTCCTCCCAAAGCTCGAACTCGATGCCCGCCGGCTTGGGCATGGATATGGAATGGGAGTAACCCAGATTGAGGGTGAGTCCCTTGTCGTCCAGGATCGTCTTGTAGCCGACGCCGTAAACCTGCAGCACCTTGGTGAATCCCGAGCTGACGCCGGTGACGGCGTTGGCCAGCAGCGCCCTGGTCAGCCCGTGCAGGGCGCGGTCGGTCTTGGCATCGCTCTGGCGGGACACCTTTATCTCCGAGTCCATGACCTCGACCGAGACCCTGGGATGGACCGTCAGTTCCAGGTTCCCCTTGGGCCCGGCGACCTTCACCTGCTGGCCCTGCACCTTGGCGCTCACCCCCTGGGGCAGGGGGATCGGTTTCTTGCCGACTCGTGACACGTCGATTCTCCTTACGTCTGGCCCGGGCGCCATGGCTGTTTTGCCGGCCCCGGGTGGATGCTGTGTTCTTTGTCCTGGCTCCGGACCGCCGTCACCAGATCTGGCAGACCACCTCGCCCCCCAGCCCCTGCTGGCGGGCCTCGGAATCGGTCATCAGGCCCCGGGAGGTCGAGATGACGGCCAGGCCCACCCCGCTGCGCACCCGCGGCACCCGGGCCTTGGGAACGTAAACCCGGAGTCCGGGGGTGCTCACCCGCTTGAGCCCCTTGATCAGGTGCTGGCCCCCGTCCAGGTAGCGGAGGTAGATCCGGATGATCCCCTGCCGGTCGTCGCTCAGGTACTTGAAGTTGGCGATGTACTTCTCCCGGGAGAGTATCTTGGTGATCCCCAGCTTCATCTTGGAGGCCGGGACGTCCACCCGCTTCATCCTGGCCTTGCCGGCGTTGCGGATCCTGGTCAGCATATCGGCAATGGGGTCGGTCATCGACATGGTTGGGCTGTCTCCTTGTGGTCTGGTGTTGGCGGTTTACCAGCTGGCCTTGACCAGCCCCGGGATCTCGCCCCTCAGGGCCAGCTCCCGAAGGCAGATGCGGCACAGGCCGAAATCGCGGTAGAAGGCCCGTGACCGGCCGCAGCGCCGGCAGCGGCTGTAGGCCCGCACCCGGTACTTGGGGCGGCTGGTCTTCTGTATCATCGCCTTCCTGGCCATAGATCCTTCCTATTTATTTATGGTATTAATCCCTTTGGGCGCGGGGTCTCGGGCGTCACTTCTGCTGAAAGGGCATGCCCATCAGCCTCAGCATCTCCCGCGACTCCTCGTCGGTGCGGGCCGAGGTGGCGATGGTGATGTCCATGCCGAACATCTTTACCACCTTGTCGTAGTTGATCTCCGGGAAGATGATCTGCTCCTTGACGCCCAGGGTGTAGTTGCCCCGGCCGTCGAACGACTTGGTGGGCACCCCCCGGAAGTCCCGGATGCGGGGGATGGCCACGTTGACCAGCCGGTCGAAGAACTCGTACATCCGGTCGCCCCGCAGGGTGACCATGCAGCCCACCGGGGTCCCGGCCTTTAGCTTGAAGTTGGCGATGGCCTTTTTGGCCCGGCGGATGGATGGCCTCTGCCCGGCGATGGCCCCCAGGTCCTTGGCGGCGGCGTCCACCAGCTTGACGTCCTGGGTGCCCTCGCCCACCCCCATGTTGACCACGATCTTCACCAGCCGGGGCGCCTGCATCTGGCTCTTGTAGCCGAACTTCTTGATGAGGGCCGGCTTCACTTCCTTCTGGTACTTCTCTTTCAACCTGGCCATTATCTTCCTTTTGATTTCTGACTTCTGGGTTGTGGTTTTGTCAGACCTTGTCCAGCATCTCGCCGCAGGACTTGCAGATCCGCACCCGGCGGCCGTCGGCCATCACCCTGGCGCCGACCCGGACCCCCTTGTCGCACTTGGCGCAGACCACCATCAGGTTGGTGACGGAGATCGGGGCCTCCTTCTCAAGAATTCCGCTCTTCTGCCCCTGTTTGCGGGCCTTGGTGTGCCGCTTGATGAAGTTGACGCCCTCGACGATGGCCCGGCCCTTCTCCGGGAAGGTCTTGAGCACCTTGCCCCGCTTGCCCTTGTCGTCTCCGGCGATCACCAGAACCGGGTCGTTCTTCTTTATCTTCATTGCGAAGCTCCTAAGCCTTATGCCTTAATCTCACCACCAAGACACTAAATGCACAAAGAGTTGATCAGATCTTGGTGATCTTGGTGCCTTCGTGGTAAAAATCCGAACCGGGTTCTGCCCGTTCCGACACGCTACAGGACCTCGGGGGCCAGCGATATGATCTTCATGTACTGCCTGTCGCGCAGCTCCCGGGCCACCGGCCCGAAGATGCGGGTGCCCCTGGGCTCGCCCTTGTCGTCTATGATCACCGCAGCGTTCTCGTCGAAACGGATGTAGCTGCCGTCCCGGCGCCGGATCTCCTTCCGGGTGCGGACGATCACCGCCCGGGCCACCTCGCCCTTCTTGAAGCCGCCGCCCGGCAGGACGTCCTTGATGGCCACCTTGATGATGTCGCCGATGGACCCGTAGCGGCGGTAGTGCCCGCCCATCACCTGGATGCACATGGCCCGTTTGGCCCCGGTGTTGTCGGCGATGTTGAGCCTGGTGTACTGCTGGATCATGGTAGTTCCGTTATCAGCTGTTTAGCGGGTTTTCATCTGCCGTTTCTAGACGTCTCGGTACATCCGGACCCCGGAAAAGCCCGGGGCCGTTCCCCGCGGGCTCACTTGGCCGCCTTCACCACCTCGACCAGGCGCCACCGCTTGAGCCGGGACAGGGGCCTGGCTTCCATTATCCTGACGGTGTCGCCCACCTTGGCCTGACGCTTCTCGTCGTGGGCGTAGAACTTTGAGGTGCGTTTGATCACCCGGCCGTAGAGGGGGTGCTTGATCCTCCGCTCCACCGCCACCACGATGGTCTTCACCATCTTGTCGGAGACCACCCGGCCCGTCCTGGTCTTCCTCTGTTCGCGCTTCTCCATCCTCATCACTCCTTGGCGGGCCCTTCGGTTTTTCTCAGGTCAGGCTTGGCGCCGGCGGCCAGCCTGCGGATCCCCATGGCGTCCTCGCGGAGGACGGTCTTGATCCGGGCCACCTGCCGCCGGGTTCCCCTCAGCTTCAGCGGGTCCGGTATCTGCTGGGTGTGCCGGCGGAGCCTGAGGTTGAAGAGGGCCTCGTTCTCCTCCTTCAGCTTGTGCTCCACCTCGGCCCGGGTCATCTCCCGGAGCTCTTTGTTCTTGGCCATGGCTACGTCACCTCGATATGGCGGTGGCGCTCCACCACCTTGGTTGCTATGGGAAGTTTGTGGGCGGCCAAGATCATGGCCTCCCTGGCCAG
>DHHE01000106.1:6026-11891 GCA_002403115.1 bacterium UBP2_UBA4780
GCCGCCTCGATCTGGCGGTCGGTGATCCAGGCCGCCTCCAGGGCCTGCAGCCCGTATTCGCCGAAGGCCACGGTGTTGCCCCTGGTGGCCAGGCCGCGGCGGCGCCCCCGGCGCTGTTTCCTGAATTTAACCCTCTTGGGCATCAGCATTGCAGTTCACCTCTCAGTCAGGTTCACTTGGCCGCCGGCCGGTTCAGCACCTCGCCCTTGAATATCCAGACCTTGACCCCGATGCAGCCGAAGGTGGTGTGGGCGGTGGAGGTGGCGTAGTCGATGTCGGCCCGCAGGGTGTGCATCGGCACCCGGCCCTCGCGGTAGCTCTCGGTGCGGGCGATCTCGGCACCGCCCAGCCGTCCGCCGCAGGTGATCTTGATGCCCTGGGCCCCCATCCTCAGGGCGCTCTGGACCGCCTTTTTCATGGCCCGGCGGAAGGAGATCCTCTGCTCCAGCTGGCGGGCGATGGAGTCGGCCACCAGTCGGGCGTCGATCTCCGGCACCCTGACCTCGTTGATGTTCAGGTGCACGTCCTTCTGCTGGGTCAGCAGCTGGATCTCGGCCTTGAGCTTCTCGATCTCCGCCCCCTTGCGCCCGATGATGATGCCGGGGCGCGAGGTGTGGATGCCGACCGTCACCCTTTTCGGGGTCCGTTCGATGGAGATGTTGGAGAGGCCGGCGTTGGCCAGCTTCTGCTGCAGGTAGCGCCGTATCCTCTGGTCCTCCTCCAGCAGGCTGGCGAAATCGCGCTTGGCGAACCACCGGGACTCCCAGTTCTTGATGATGCCGAGCCGCAGCCCGATGGGGTTGGTCTTCTGGCCCAAACCGAGTCCTCCGCTGTATGATTTATTGGTTCGATACCCTGACCGTCAGGTGGCTGGTGCGCCGGCGCCTGATATCGGCCCGGCCCCGGGCCCGGGGGCGCATCCTCTTCATTTTGACGCCCTCGTCCACCCGGATCTCCGAGACCCGCAGGGTGTCGGGATCGAACTTGGGGTCGTCCGACTGCTGGGTGGCCGAGGCCACCGCCGCCTTGATGGCCTTGGCCAGGAAGGGGCTGGCCGCCTTGGGGACGAAGCGCAGCATGGACAGGGCCTGGTTGCAGGTTTTGCCGCGGACGATGTCGGCCACGACCCTCATCTTGCGGGGGGTGATGCGGACGAAGGATTGCCTGGCTACTGCTTGCATGGAATTTCTCTCATTACCTATTTCTTAGGAATCCAGGAATCCATGATAAACACCCTTGGTCCCTTTGGATTTTTACTTAAGCCTGGAGTACCGCGGTTGAAATCTCCTGCCTTCCTGCCTGTCCGCCGGAGCTTGGCGGAGGCAGGGCTTCCTTGGAGAATTACGTTTTGGTTGTTCCGCCTCCCGCCGCCGGGGCGGCACCCGCCGCCGGGGCCGCGCCCGCGGCCGGGGCCGACGCCACCGTGGTGACGGTCTCGGTCCTCTTCTTCTTGTCCTCCTCCTTGCCCACCGCCCCGTGCTTGCGGAAGGTGCGGGTGGGGGCGAACTCGCCCAGCTTGTGTCCCACCATGTTCTCGGTGACGTAGACCGGGATGAACTTGTTCCCGTTGTGCACCGCGATGGTGTAGCTGACGAACTCCGGAGGTATGATGGAGCGCCGGGCCCAGGTCTTTATCACCTTCTTCTCGCCCGAGGCGCGCAGGGCCGTGATCTTGCCCATTAGCTTGGGATCGATGAATGGGCCCTTCTTGAGGGACCGAGCCATTACTTCCTCCTCTTAAGGATGAACTTGCCGGTGATGTTCCTCTTGCGCCGCGTCTTCCTCCCCTTGGACAGCAGGCCCTTGGCGCTGCAGGGGTGCCGTCCCCCTGACGACTTGCCCTCGCCTCCGCCCATGGGATGGTCGTGGGGGTTCTTGGCCACGCCCCGGGAGTGCGGCCGCTTTCCCAGCCAGCGGTTGCGGCCGGCCTTGCCGATGGAGATGTTCTCGTGCTCCAGGTTGCCCACCTGGCCGATGGTGGCCAGACACTCCAGACGCACCATCCTCACCTCGCCCGAGGGCATGCGGATCTGGGCGTGGGCGCCCTCCTTGGCCAGAAGCTGGGCCCCGCCCCCGGCCGTCCTCACCAGCTGCCCGCCCTTGCCCCGCTTCAGCTCGATGTTGTGCATGGTGGTGCCCAGGGGGATCTCGGAGATGGGCAGGGTGTTGCCCACCTTGATCTCCGATCCCGGACCGGAGCTCAACAGGTCTCCGGGCTTCAGGCCCAACGGGGCCACGATGTAGCGCCACTCCCCGTCCCGGTACTTGAGCAGTGCGATGCGCGAGGAGCGGTTGGGATCGTACTCGATGGTGGCCACGGTGGCCGGAACGCCGAACTTGTCGCGGCGGAAGTCTATCAGCCGGTAGGCCCGCTTGTGGCCGCCGCCCCGGTGGGCCGAGGTCACCCGGCCGTGGTTGTTTCGCCCCCCGCTCTTGGAAAGCGGCGCCACCAGCGACTTGCGCGGCCGGTCGGTGGTCAGCTCCTCGAAGGTGTAGCCGGTGCGGTGGCGCAGGCCCGGGGTCACCGGCTTGTAAGACTTGATGCCCATGGTGCGATCTTCCCTATGATTGTTCGGATTCAGCGGCTGGGGTGTTCCGGGAACGGGGTCCTAGATGCCCTCGATCAGTTCTATCTTGTTGTCCTTGGCCAGGGTGACGATGGCCTTCTTCCAGTCCGGCCTCCGCCCGGTGTTCCGCCCCAGCCTCTTGACCTTGCCCCTGATGTTCATGGTGGTGACCCCGGTCACCTTGACCTTGAACAGCACCTCCACCGCCCGCTTTATCTGGTGCTTGTTGGCCCAGGGGGCCACCTCGAAGCTGTAGCGGTTGTAGGCCTCGCGCAGGGCGGTTATTTTCTCGGTGACCACCGGCCGCTTGATGACGGCGTGCAGATCATTCATCGGCTGAGGGCCTCCTTGAGTGATTTCAACCCGCTTTCGGTTATGACCGCCATGTCGGACCACAGCAGGTCGTAGGGGTGCACCTGCCGGGCCGGCTTGACGTGCAGGCCGGGGATGTTCCTGGCCGCCCGGAGGATCTCCGGCGAGGCCGCGCCGTCGAGGAAGATGACCTTTTTCCCTTCCAGACCCATGGCCGCCAGAACGGCGTGCATCTCCTTGGTCTTTCCGCCGGACTTCAGGGATTCTATCACCGAGAGCTTGCCGCTGACCGCGGAGTCGGACAGGGCCGACACCAGGGCGGCCCGCCGCTGCTTCCGGGGCAGGTTCCAGGAATAGTCCCGGGGATGCGGCCCGTGGGCCACGTAGCCGCCCACCTGTATCGAGGAACGGCGGCTCCCCTGCCGGGCCCGTCCGGTGGACTTCTGGGGAAACGGCTTCTTGCCGCCGCCCCTGACGTCGGCCGCGTTCTGGGTGCTGGCCGTGCCCTGCCGACGGCTGTCCAGGTGCTGTCTGACCGCCAGGTACAGCAGGTGCCGATTGGCCTCGGCCCCGAAGATCTCCCGGGGCAGCTCCAGGGTGCCGGTCTTCTTGCCGGCGCTGTCGTATTGGCTTACTTCTGGCATGTGGGTCGCCTTGCTCATTGCTTGTGGATGGTGAGGATGCCGGTGGCGGCCCCGGGCACCCGCCCCTTGACCGCGATCAGGTTCTTCTCGGCGTCCACCCTCTCGATCTTGACGTTGCGCAGGGAGAAGGTGCGGTTGCCCATGCGCCCGGCCATCTTCTTCCCCGGGAAGACCCGGCCCGGCGAGGAGCCGGAACTCACCGCCCCGGCCCGACGGGTGCGGTCGGTCTGGCCGTGGGTGGCCGGCCCGCCGTGGAAGCCGTGCCGCTTGACCACCCCGGCCGTCCCCTTGCCCTTGGAAACGCCGGTGATCTTGACCAGCTCGCCCGGCTTGAAGAGGTCGGCGGTGACGGTCTGCCCGGCGCTGAACCCGGAGGCGTCCTCCACCCGGAACTCCCGGAGCACCTTCTTGGGTGAGGTCTTGGCCGCGGCGAAGTGCCCGGCCATGGGCTTGTTGACCTTCCCCGGCTTGCCGTCAAGAAAACCCAGCTGGATGGAGTCGTAGCCGTCCCGCTTCCTGGTCTTGACCTGTACGACCACGCACGGTCCGGCCTCGATCAGGGTCACCGGCACCGCCTGGTTGCCGGTGGTGTAGACCTGGGTCATCCCTATCTTTCTGCCGATCATTCCGCTCATGTTGAGAACCCTTTTTCGCTTTTGTCGCCGAGCGCCGCCGGTAACCGCTCCGCGGCGCCGGGCTAGATCCGTGGCCGCCCTCGTTTACAGGCCGGTCTTGATCTCGATATCGACCCCGGCCGGAAGCTCCAGCTTGGTCAGGGCGTTGATTGTCAGGGGGGTCGAGTTCCAGATGTCGATCAGCCGCTTGTGGATGCGGCGCTCGAACTGCTCCCGCGACTTCTTGTCGACGTGGGTGGAGCGGTTCACCGTGTAGACCGTGCGCCTGGTGGGCATGGGGATGGGACCGGCCACCCGGGCCCCGGTGCGCTTGGCGGTGTTGACGATCTCGCCAACCGACTTGTCCAGCACCGCGTGGTCGTAAGCCTTGAGCTTGATCCTGATTACTTGGCCTGTGGTCATTTCTGTTATCCGATTATCAAATTTCTGGAATATCCTTTTTCTGCCGGCCAAACACGCTAAACAACCCTTATGCGTTTTTCGCGTATTCCGCGGGCAAGGGATGCCTGTGGCCTACTCGATGATCTCGGTGACGGTCCCGGCGCCCACCGTCCGGCCGCCCTCGCGGATGGCGAAGCGCAGCCCCTTGTCCATGGCGATCGGCGTCAGCAGCTCCCCGTCGATGGTGATGTTGTCCCCGGGCATGATCATCTCCACCCCCGCCGGCAGCTTGACGTTGCCCGTCACGTCCGTGGTCCGGAAGAAGAACTGCGGCCGGTACCCGTCGAAGAACGGCGTGTGCCGCCCGCCCTCCTCCTTGGTCAGAACGTAGACCTCGCCCTTGAACTTCTTGTGAGGCGTGATGCTCTTCGGCGCCGCCAGCACCATCCCCCGCTCCAGGTCGTCCTTCTCGATCCCCCGCAGCAGCACCCCGATGTTGTCACCGGCCTGGGCGTCGTCCAGCAGCTTGCGGAACATCTCCACCCCGGTCACCACCGTCTCCCGCGTCTCCCGGACGCCCACCCGCTCCACCTTGTCCCCGACCTTCACCTTGCCGCGCTCCACCCGGCCCGTCCCCACCGTCCCCCGGCCCGTGATCGAGAACACGTCCTCGATCGCCATCAAAAACGGCTTGTCGATGGCCCGCACCGGCTCCGGTATGTAGCTGTCCACCGCGTCCATCAGCTTCTGGATGGCCTGAACCCCGATCTCCGAGTCCTCCTCCTCCATGGCCTTGAGGGCGCTCCCCCGGATGAACGGGATCTTGTCCCCGGGAAACTGGTACTGCGTCAAAAGATCTCGCACCTCCATCTCCACGATCTCGATCAGTTCCGGATCGTCCACCTGGTCCACCTTGTTCAAATACACCACCAGCGCCGGCACCCCGACCTGCCGCGCCAGCAGAATGTGCTCCCGCGTCTGGGGCATCGCCCCCTCCGAGGCCGCCACCACCAATATCGCCCCGTCCATCTGAGCCGCCCCGGTGATCATGTTCTTGATGTAGTCCGCGTGCCCCGGACAGTCCACGTGCGCGTAGTGCCGCTTGTCCGTCTCGTACTCCGCATGGTGCACGTTGATGGTCACACCACGCGCCTTCTCCTCCGGCGCGTTGTCGATCTCCTCGTAGCTCTTCGCCTGAGCGAACCCCTTCTTCGAAAGGTACTTGGTGATCGCCGACGTCAGCGTCGTCTTCCCGTGGTCCACGTGCCCGATCGTCCCGATGTTCACGTGCGGCTTCTTGCGCTCGAATTTCGCCTTGGCCATGGT
>DHHE01000162.1:0-2808 GCA_002403115.1 bacterium UBP2_UBA4780
TGAAAACAAACAACGGGAATAACGTTATGCCTCTCTGGCCCAGCATCCAGGAAACCATCAAGCCCGACAGCGCGCCCAGGCCAGGCACCATGCAGGTCAAGGGGACGTCGCTTTTGGCCACCGAGAAGTTCGTCCGCCAGCAGTTCGGCTCCGATGGCTACGAGCGCTTCCTCCAGGCCCTGCCGCCGACGTCGAGGGACCTGTACACCTCCACCGTCCTGTCGCCCAAGTGGTACCCCATCACCGAGGCATTCTACAGGCCGATGGAGACGGTCTGCGGCATGTTCTACGGGGGAAAAACCCAGGGCGCCCGGGAGATGGGGCGCTTCTCGGCAATGGAAGGGCTGAGGGGCGTCTACAAGGTCTTCGTCCGGATCGCCTCGGTCGACTTCGTGCTCAAGAAAACCGCCAACATCTTCGCCACCTACTACCAGCCGGGAAAGATGGAGGTGGCCGAGCGCGGCGACCGCCGCATCGTGCTGCGGATGACAGGGGTCGTCCAGCCCCACGTTCTTCTGGAGGAGCGCATCTGCGGCTACCTGGAGGGGGCGCTGGAGGTCTGCGGGGAGAAGGACTGCAAGGTGATGGTGGCCCAGTCCATGACCGGGGGAAACGATTGCACCGACTTCGTGGTCAGGTATTAAGCGAACGTACTGTCACCCTGAGATTACATCGCGCCCGGCGGGATGAAGGGTGAGCCTGATATCCATCGGCTGGAAAGGCGTGGAACAAGTATGACCATGTCAGAAAACAGCAAATACCAACTTCCTTTTCTGCTTCTTGGCTTCGCCGCCATCCTGCTGCTGTGGAACACGCCGCTGGTCTATCCGGTGAAGATTTTCACCGTCTTCCTCCACGAGCTGTGCCACGGGCTGGCGGCGGTGCTGACCGGCGGGAGGATCGTCTCCATCAAGGTCACCGCCGACCAGGGCGGCCTGGCCACCACCGCCGGCGGCTGGCCCCTGCTGATCGTACCGGCCGGCTACCTGGGCAGCATGCTGTTCGGGGGGCTGATCCTGCTGGGGGCCTCGCGCACCAAAGCCGACAGGGCCATTTCCCTATTCATCGGCATTACGGTGGCGGGGGTCACCCTGCTCTTCGTCCGCAACCTGTTCGGCTTCGCCTTCGGCTTGGCCTTCGCCGCCGGGATGGCGGCCATGGGGCGCTGGGGCGGGACGGCCCTGAACGATTTCGTCCTCAGGCTGCTGGGCCTGACCAGCATCCTCTACGCGGTCATCGACATCTACAGCGACCTCATCGTCCGCACCGTGCCCTGCTCGGACGCCTCGGCCATGTCCCGGATGCTGTTCGGGCCGCCGGCCATGTGGGGCGTTCTTTGGATGCTGACGGCCCTGGCCGCGGCCGCGGTTTTCCTGCGCCTGTCTTTCACGGGGAAAAGGTCGGCATAGGCGCAAAGTAGGGGGCCAAAGCCATGTCCATAGCCATCAAGCCGGTGGAGACGAGACGCGATCTCAAGCGCTTTGTCGAATACCCATTCTGCCTCTATCAGAACCACCCGCACTGGGTGCCGCCGCTGCTGCTCGACGAGTTCCATACCCTGCGCCGCGACAAGAACCCGGCCTTCGAGTACTGCGAGGCCAAATACTGGCTGGCCTACAAGAACGGCAAGACCGTCGGCCGGATCGCCGGCATCATCAACCGGCGCTACATCGAGAAGTGGGGCAACAAATACGCGCGTTTCGGCTGGGTCGACTTCGCCGACGATCCCGAGGCCGTGGCGGCGCTGTTCGGCGCAGTCGAGCAGTGGGCCAAAGAGCACGGCATGACGGGTCTCCACGGGCCGCTGGGCTTCACCGACATGGACCACGAGGGGATGCTGGTGGAGGGCTTCGAGGAGCTGGGCACCCTGGCCGCTATCTACAACCATCCGTACTATCCCCGGCGGCTGGAGGAACTAGGCTTCGCCAAGGACGTGGACTGGGTGGAGTTCGAGGTCAAGGTTCCGAAAACGCTGCCCGAGAAGGCCGAGCGGGTGGAGGGGGTGGTCATGCGG
Organism: bacterium UBP2_UBA4780; assembly: GCA_002403115.1. Classification (GTDB taxonomy): domain Bacteria; phylum Edwardsbacteria; class AC1; order AC1; family EtOH8; genus UBA8901. Next base: position 2,015 of record DHHE01000162.1, read on the forward strand.
AAACTGGGGCTGCGGGTGCTGGAGGCCAAGAGCGCCAGGCAGATGCTGCCCTACGCCAGGGAGATGTTCCAGGTCCTGAACGCGGCCTTCGCCCCCATTTACTCCTTCGTGCCCCTCGACGACCGGCAGATCGAGATGTACACCAAGCAGTACTTTTCCTTCATAAAGCCGGACTATACAAAATTAGTGCTGGACGCCGAGGGAAAGGTGGCCGGGTTCGTCATCGGCATGCCTTCGCTGTCGCGGGCCCTGCAGAAGGCGAAAGGCCGGCTGCTACCCTTCGGCTTCCTCCACCTGCTTTTGGCCATGCGCAAACCCACCCAGATCGACCTCTACCTGGGCGCGGTGCGGCCGGACCTGCAGGGCAAAGGGGCCGACGCCCTGCTGATGACCGAGATCACCCGTTCAGCCATCAGGAACGGGATTGTCTCCGCCGAGACCAACATCGAGCTGGAGGATAACGTCAAGGTCCAGAGCCACTGGAAGTACTTCGAGGCCCGGCAGCACAAGAGGCGGAGGTGCTACATCAAGCGGTGGGGGCAACCGGGGATTGAAACCGCAAAGGGCGCAGAGGAACGCGTCCTCGTCATTCCTGCGGAAGCAGGAATCCAGTCGCAGAGAGTACATCCTTCGACCATTCACAATGGATTCCCGCCTTCGCGGGAATGACCGAAGCTGTTGTTCGGTCAAGAATTGTAATCGATATAGTTTAAAGACTATATGAATAACGGCTTCGACAACGACAAGTACCTGCGGGAGCAGACCGCGGCCATTCTCAAGCGGATGGAGCGGCT
>DHHE01000162.1:2936-7656 GCA_002403115.1 bacterium UBP2_UBA4780
TACGACGTGGACGCCATGAAGCTGATCGACGACCTCAAGTCCTGGGAACTGGAGGTCCGGGCGGTGATCATCACACGCTACGAGGGCCAGCCGGCGGCCGCCATCTTCAAGAACAAACTGGAGCGGCGGGGCGTCACTGTCTACACCCACCGCTTCACCAAGGGCTACCCCACCGACGTCGACACCGTGGTCAGCGACCAGGGCTACGGGGCCAACCCATACGTGGAGACTAAAAAACCCCTGGTGGTGGTCACCGGACCCGGCCCCTGCAGCGGCAAGCTGGCCACCTGCCTGTCCCAGATGTACCACGACCACCGCCGCGGCCTGAAGTCCGGCTACGCCAAGTTCGAGACCTTCCCCATCTGGGACCTGCCGCTCAAACATCCGGTGAACGCGGCCTACGAGGCGGCCACCGCCGACATCCGGGACTTCAACATGATCGACCCATACCACCTGGAGGCATACGGGAAGTCGGCGGTCAACTACAACCGGGACGTGGAGGTGTTCCCGGTGCTGAAGCGGATCCTGGTTAGAATAACGGACGATCCGGCCTACCGGTCGCCCACCGACATGGGTGTCAACTGCGCCGGGGCCGGGATCGTGGACGATGGGGCGGTGCGGGAGGCGGCCGGGCAGGAGGTCATCCGGCGTTACTTCCGCTACCGGTGCGAGCACGTCATGGGCTTCGTGGACCAGGAGACGGTGCAGCGGGTGGAGCTGATACTGGACGAGCTGGGGCTGAAGCCGGAGGACCGGCCGGTGGTGGGGCCGGCCCGGAAGGCGGCGGCCGAGGGCCAGGAGAAGGGCAAGGGGCACGAGGGCATCCATTGCGGCACGGCCATAAAACTCCACGACGGCACCGTCCTCACCGGCAAGAACTCGGTCCAGATGCACGCCGCCTCCAGTTTGGTGCTGAACGCGGTCAAACACCTGGCCGGCATACCGGACCGCATCCACCTGCTGTCGCCGGCCGTCATCGGCTCCATCGCCGACCTGGACAGGCAGGTGCTGAACAAGAGCAAGGCCAGCCTGGACCTGGGCGAGACCCTGATCGCCCTGTCGGTCAGCGCCATGACCAACCCCACCGCCCAGGAGGCCCTGGGGCGGCTCAAAGAGCTGCAGGGCTGCGAGGTCCACAGCACCCACATCCCGACCCCGGGCGACGAGGAGGGGCTGCGAAAGCTGGGTGTCAACCTGACCTCGGATCCCAACTTCTCCAGCCACAGTTTGTTCGCGGGATGAGATGGGGAAGGGAAAGCGGACGGTTATCGGGTTATGGCCGATGGCCCTTGAGGCGAACCCGACAGATCGTACCGTAAAGAAGGAACAACGGGACCAGATTGCCGTTCGAGAAGCTGTCCCCCGATAACGTCTGCCGTCTGGCCATTGGCGTCGTCTACTCGCGGGCGGAGATATTCTGCACCATCGGCCAGTACAATCGTTCGGCCGCTGAAGCCGCCCGGGGTGCCGCCGCCGCCAGGGCGGCCGGTCAGGCCAAACTGCAGACCGATTGCCTGCTGCAGCTCAGCCAGGCGCAGGCCGGGCTAAACCGCTACCGGGAGATGGAGGACTACGCCATTCGGTCCCTGGAGCTGGCCCGGTCCTGCGGCGACCAAAGCGGGGTGGCGGCCGGGCTCAACAATGCCGCCATGTCGCTGGCCTATCGCGGCCAGCATCGGCGGGCACTGGGAAGCCTTGCCGAGGCGTTGGAGATACACGGAGGGATCGATGACGACAATGGCCGCGCCTTCACCCTGGGGAACATCGGCTATGTTCTCGGGCTGATCGGCGAGAACCGCGAGGCGCTGGACCGCCACCGGCAGGCGCTGGAGCTGCGGCAGCGACTGGGGGACCGCAAGGGGGAGGCCACCACCCTGGACAACATAGGTGCCGCTGTGTTCAAGCTGGGTGACAAGGGTGAGGCGCTGGACTTCTTCAGACGTTCGCTGGCGATCAGGGAGCGGATAGGAGATCTTTCGGGTCAAGCCACCTGCCTGAACAACATCGGCTACGTCCATTCACTTCTCGGGGATTATCACCGCACCCTGGATTGCTATCAAAAGGCTCTGGGGATCCGCCATGAGACCGGGGACCAGCTGGGATACGCCCTGGTGCTCCAGAATGCCGCAATACTCCAGGCCCAGCTTGGCGACTACGGCCTGGCACAGAACCAGAGCCGGGAGGCCTTGGAAATCCGCAGCCGCCTGGGGGACCGCCCGGGTCAGGCGTACAGCCAGCTGGCCCTGGCGCGCATCCTGCTGGACGCGGGCGACAGGCAACGGGCCGGGGAGCTTCTGGAGGCGGCCGAGCGCACAGCCCTGGCAATCGAGGAGAACGAGATCCTGTTCCGCGTGGCCGTCAACCTGGCGGACCTGGCTTTGACCGAGAACGAGACGGCCAGGGCGCAGGACCAGATGGAAAGGGCCCGGGAACTGGCCGGGAAACTAGGATCAAAGCAGGGGAGCGTCCAGGCCGTTTTGCTGCAGGCCAGGATAGACAGCGCCCTGGGCAGGCGGGATGAAGCCGGGCGCGGGTTCCGCGAGGCGATAGCCAGGTACGACGAATTACAGCAGCCGTTCGAGGCTGCCAAGGCCAGGGTGGTGTACGCCCGGCACCTTAAAAAAGCAGGTGAGCATCAGGCTGCGGTCGGGCAGATTGAACCGGCCAAGCAGTTTTTCGAACGCATCGGCAATCTTTGCCAGTTGGCAGCAATCAGGAATCTGGTTGGATCTACAAAAAGCGGCGAACATGACGGGGGTCAGCGCCCTATACCGGGCTGACCGCTATCCGGATACAAAGTGACCAATTACCGAGTTCTGTCCCTGAATCCAATAGGAGGATAGTCATGGAATGCTGGCATTGCGAACGTCCGGCCAACGCCGTCTGCAGCTTCTGTGGGCGGTCGGTGTGCAAGGAACACGCCAAGACCCTGCCCTCCATCCTGGCCATGTACCGCGACAAATCGCAGAAACTCAAGGGGCTGGCGGTCTCCGACGCCGTCTTCTGCGGGGTCTGCCACCCCAAGGACGAGCCGGTGGATCTGGACGATATAGGCTGAAGACGTAGTAACGTAACAACGTAATACGTTGAACGTTCAACGTTGATACGTCGTCATGTCAAAAAAGGCCGTCTACAACCTGCTGACCAGGGCGTTCCTGGACCCCGGCTTCAGGCAGGTGCTGGAGCAGGACGTGGCCGGCGCCGCCAAAAGGCTGGGGATGGAGCTGGCCCCGGAGGAGATGGACGAGGTGCGCTTGGCCCTGGGGGAGGAAGGAGGGGGGTCGGCCACCGGGCTGGACCAACGCCTTTCCAAGAGCGGGGTGTCCCTTTCGCCCCAGGCCATGCTCAGGCAGAAAGGCGGCAGGGGAAAAGCGGAACTGCGGGTGGAGAACCTGCGGAAAGAGGTGCGCAGGCAGATGGCCGGCCTGAGGCCGGGGCCGGGGCAGGAGGACAGGGTCAGCCTGGCGGTTGCCAAGTCTGAAGACGAGGCCCGCCCGGGCGAATACGACGCCGACGAGCCGGACTACGAGGTGGAGCGCGGATGACAACACCGATAGTTTTTGTCGGCTTACCTGTTTTTAACACGACCTGGACCTCTGGCATCATGAAGACCAATTAGAGGAGACACTGGGATGAAAAAGCTAGCTTCGTTCGCGTTGGCAGCGTTGCTTTTCCTGGCCCTCCCGGCCGCGGCCAAGCGCGGGGTCAAGGCCACCATCGATCTGCTGGCGTCACTAAGCGCGCCCACCTTTCTCTGTTACAATCCCATGGACAACAAGATCTACTGCTCCATGACGGGAATGGGAGAGGAGGGGGTGGCGGTCATCGACGCCAATCTGGAAACGTACCTGACCAAGGTCAACACGGACAGCATGGCCCCCGGAGAGCTGTTGTACGCCCAGGCTTCCGGCCGGGTGTTCGTCCATGACAACGCCACCACCTTGTGGGCCATCAACGGCTCCAGCAACGCCATCGACACCATGGTCATGGCCGGGCAGGGCGAGGCAGAGCTGGCCTACAACCATCTCCACAACAAGATCTACTGCGCCGACGGGTTCCTGCAGGGACTGAGCATCTTCAACAGCAACACCATGGCCCTTCTGGGCAACATCCCCGAGATCCAGGGGAACCTGCTGTTCGTCGAGCCGGCCCAGAGGCTGTACGGGGTGTCGCCCGCCCTTTCACAGATAAAGGTGGTGGACGGCGCCAGCGACGCCGTGGTGGATTCCATCATGGACGTCCCGGTTATGGCCGCCAGCCTGATGGAATACAACCCCTTCAACCAGAAGCTCTACGCCTCCGTTCCCGGCCAGGAGGACGTCTTTATCATCAATACGGTTACCAACACGGTGGACACGGTCATACAGATCGGGATCACCATCACCGGGCTGGCTTATTGCCCGCTGAACAACTCGGTCTACGTGACCACGGCCGGCATCGCCAAGGGCGGGAGGCAGAAGTCGCCCTCGCCGCTTTACGAGCTGGCCTGGGACAACGCGGTGAACGTCTACGGCATCGACGACGCCATGCAGGACATCGTCTACAACCCGGCCGACTCGCTCCTCTATCTGCTCTGCACCGAAACGCCCTCCCGGATGATGTGGCTGTTCGATCCGGCCCAGCAGGCGGTGGTGGAGGGCGTCGAGCTTATGGGTTCCGGCGCCTACCGGGACCTGGCCGTCGACAACCAGGGGGAAGTCTACACCTGCGACCTGTGGCA
>DHHE01000115.1:0-899 GCA_002403115.1 bacterium UBP2_UBA4780
ATTATCTCCATCACCCTCTTCCTCCCCGACCTGACGTCATGCGACAGCATCACCCTCTGCATCTCCTGCCGGCGGCGGAAGTCCCCGCACAGCTCGGCGAAGATCCCGGCGATCTCGTCCCTGGTGACGTCCTTGCCCAGCCCCAGGTTGACGAACCCCCGCTCCGGGTGGGCGAAGTAGTGGGTCAGCTCCCGCTGGTTCTGGGCCAGGACCACGGTGGGCACGCCGCAGCAGGCCGCCTCGAACACCGTCCTCCCGGCCGAGGTGAACATCAGGTCGGCCGCGGTCATGTAGTCCGACATGCGGCTGGTGCTTTTCACCAGTCTTATCCGCTTGAACCTGCCCAGTGCCCGGAAGTGGGTGTAGCCCGGTCCGGTGATCACCGTCACCTCCATGCCCGCCGCGTGTTTTCCGATGGCATCCAGCACCCGGCAGGTCAGGTTGTTCTCGTCGGTGCCCCCGAAGGTTACCAGCACCCTGCGGACGCGCCGGGCGACCGGCCGGGGCACGGCCGACTGGAACTCGTCCCGGGCATCGAAGTACTTGTGCCCGGAATAGATGTGCTCGGTGAAGTGCCCCTCCGGGTACAGGGCGTTGATGACCGCGTCGGCGTGCTTCGTCCCCCCGCCCAGGTCCTCGAAGTTGACCACCCGGCAGGGCAGCCCTTTGAGGGCCCTGACGTAACGCTCGTCCGTGTCCAGGATGTCGTTGATGACCAGGTCGGGTTTCATGGCCGCCGCGTCCTGCTCCAGCCGGGGGTGCCTCTGGATCTCCGCCCGGTGGTGCAGCTCCCGCAGCCTCCGCAGGGCCAGCCCGCTTTTCTTGGTGGCCAGGAACAAGATGTCGTGGCCGGTCAACTCGTTGGCGATGGTCAGCGCCCGGTAGACGTGGCCCAGGCC
>DHHE01000115.1:905-5965 GCA_002403115.1 bacterium UBP2_UBA4780
CAGCCAGTCGGTCTCGTCGTCTATGTCCACCGCCTGGTCCCTGGGGACGAGGAAGAGCTCGGCGTTCCGGCCGATGCGCCCCTGCGGGACGACGCAGCGTGCCCGGGTGACGAGGAAGCTGCCCGTCTCCCGGTAAACGGGCGGCAGCTGCTGCCGGTTGACGCGCTTCTCGTAGGCCGGGACGAACCGGCCGCCCTCCCGCCGCCAGGTCAGGTGGGTGTCGTCGATGCCGGCTATCAGCGTGTCCAGCTCGGGCTCGGCCAGCATCCGGTCCAGGGCGGCGTCCAGGGTGGCGGTCTTGAGCAGCGGGGCGGTCGGCTGGACCGTGGCCACTATCGAATAGCTCTTGCCCGTCTTACTTGATATCCGTCCCAGGGCGTGGTGGACCACCGGGTCCAGGGTGACCGCGTCGCCGGAGAGCCTCTTCGGCCTCCGGCAGACGCCGGCCCCGGCCCTTTTCGATATCAGGGCTATCTCCTCGTCCTCGGTGGAGACCCAGACGTCGGGTTTGTGTTTGGACCCCAGGGCGCAGCTTATCGCGTATTGGATGAGAGGCTTGCCTCCCAGGCTGCGCACGTTCTTCCTGGGGATGCCCTTGGAGCCGCCCCGGGCCGGGATTACGATTAATATATTGCTTCTCAATTTTACACAGAAGTAAAACTGTTTTATCATGCTCTTATTAGAATTCTCGCAATAGTACAATCGTCTAAATCTGCTATATTTGTATCTTCAAGAACCTGCTTGAAGCCGTATTCTTCGAATATATTTTTGTAATTTCTCCCAAAGTGTTTCCATCCCATGGTTTTTTCATCTTCAATGGTAATAATCGCCTTTTTTGATATTCTAGCGATCTCTTTCATCACCCATTCACTATCCCAATGTAAATGCTCTAATACTGCCATTGTGAAAACAACGTCATATTCAAGATCGTTGAATTTCTTTATGACATTCTCTATGGCTACATTATGTATCGTTACGCTGTCGTATAATTCTGGGTAATGATCCTTCATGTATTTAACTGCGTTTTCGCTTATCTCAATGCCTGAAAGTCTTACATAACCATTTTTTCTTAGGCAATTAAGATTGCGTCCCACATTGCAACCAATTTCCAGTATTGAATCATTTTTACCCCCAGTATTTTTCACCAAATTGACAAGATACTCGCTGCGGGCCAATGTTTCCGGTGTTTCCAGATAACACTCGGGTTTGTTCCCTGCATCTCCCGGATTTTTCCAATATGAATGAATTTCCTTTTGGCTTTTATCCGGTCTCCAATCCAAGTACTTATAAAAGGGCCTGAAGATGCGCCAAAATTTCATTTTACTCGCCTGTTTCTTGATTTGTGCCACATTTTACTAGTATCTCCGCGATCCTCCCCGCCGCCTTCCCGTCCCCGTAAGGGCTCACCCCCCTGGCCATGGCCCGGTAGGCCGCCTCGTCGGCCAGCAGCCGTTCGGTCTCGTCGAAGATCCGGTCCTCGTCCGCCCCCACCAGCCTGACGACCCCGGCCTCCACCGCCTCGGGCCGCTCGGTCACCTCCCGCATCACCAGCACCGGCTTGCCAAGGGCCGGCCCCTCCTCCTGGATGCCGCCGGAGTCGGTCAGCAGGACGCGGGCCGCGTCCATCAGCTTGACGAACGGCAGGTAGGGAAGCGGCTCGATCAGGTGGACGTTGGGAATGCCGCCCAGCACTTCGCTCACCGGTTTTTGGACGTTGGGGTTGAGGTGCACCGGGTAGACGATCTGGACATCGGGGAAACGCCCGGCTATCCTGCGGATGCCCCGGCAGATGTTCCGGAAACCCTGGCCGAAGCTCTCCCGGCGGTGTCCGGTCACCAAAATTAATTTCGAATTTCGAATTTCGAATTTCGAATTTAATGCGGCTATCTCGGGAATTTCCCCGAACGGTATTCCCCTGGCCTTGTCCCGGATCAGGTAGAGGGCGTCGATGACCGTGTTGCCGGTGACGTGGACGGTCCCCGGTTCTATCCCCTCCTTCAGCAGCTGGGACTTGGCGCCTTCGGTCGGGGCGAAATGCCAGTCGGCCAGTCGGCTGGCCAGGGTCCGGTTCATCTCCTCGGGGAACGGCGAGTACTTGTTCCGCGTCCTCAGCCCGGCCTCGACGTGGCCCACCCTCACCTTGTGGTAGAAGGCGGCCAGCGCCCCGCAGAGCACGGTGGTGGTGTCGCCCTGGACCAGGACGGCGTCGGGGCGGTTCTTCCTGATGTAATCATCGAGCCCGACCATGGCCCGGGCCGTCAGGCCGGCCAGGGACTGTTCCGGCTCCATCAGGTCCAGGTCGGCGTCGGGAACGATGCCGAAGGCCTCCAGTGCGGTGTCCAGCATCCGGCGGTGCTGGGCGGTGGCGCACATCTGAACCCGCAGCGAGGGGTTCTCCCTCAGCTTCAGGTAGACCGGGGCCAGCTTGATGACCTCGGGCCGGGTCCCGGCGATGAGCGAAATCAGCATAAGGCCAAGTTACGCTCTATGCACAAATGGATTTCAATCGATGCCTTGGAAAACCCGGGTGCAACCTTTGCCATTTGCCCTTCACCTTTCACCTTTCACCATTCACCATTCACGCACCTCCCTCGCCCCTTTGCCCTTGACCCTTGACCCTAAACCCTTAACCCTTGCCCCTAAACCCTAGCCCCTCTGCACGACCTCCTTGTTGAGCCTGTCGACCAGTTCCTCCACCGTCATTTTCCCCACGTCGCCTGCCCTGAGCTTGTCGAATGGGCCCTGACCGTGCCTCCGCACCGAGACCTGTTTATCCTCCTCTTCCTTCTTCCCGATTATGACCATGTACGGTATCTTCTCCATCTCGGCGTCCCGGATCTTGGCCCCGATCTTCTCCGCCCCGAAGTTCGCCTTGACCCGGAACCCCAACTTCTCAAACTTATCAAACAGGGTTTTTGCATACTCGGTTTGGGCATCGGTGATGGTCAGAACGGCCAGTTGAAACGGTGATAGCCATAAGGGGAAGCTCCCGGCGTAGTGCTCCACCAGCAGGGCGAAGAACCTCTCCAGGCTTCCCAGCAGCGCCCGGTGGACCACGAAGGGCCGCACCTGCTTCCCGGACTCGTCGACGTAGGTGATGTCGAAGCGCTCCGGCAGGTTGAAGTCGAACTGGATGGTGGTGCACTGCCACTCCCGGCCCAGCGGGTCCAGCACCTTGAGGTCTATCTTGGGGCCGTAGAAGGCCCCGCCGCCCTCGTCCAGCTGGTAGGCCACCCCGTGATGCTCCAGGGCGGCGCGCAGGGCCGCGGTGGCCTTGTCCCAGTCCGCGTCCGCCCCCACCGACTTCTCGGGCCGGGTGGCCAGGTAGACCTTGAGGTCCTTGAAGCCGAACGAGCCCAGCAGGAAGGTGGCGAAGTCGTAGACCCCCAGCACCTCGGCCTCCAGCTGGTCGGGCCGGCAGAAGATGTGGGCGTCGTCGATGGTGAAGCCGCGCACCCGCAGCAGGCCGTGCAGCACCCCGGAGCGCTCGTAGCGGTAGACCGTCCCCATCTCCCCGATGCGGTAGGGCATCTCCCGGTAGGAGTGCATCCGGGTCTTGTAGATCAGGATGTGGCCCGGGCAGTTCATGGGCTTGGCCCGGAACGGCCGGCCGTCGATGTCCATGGCCGAGTACATCAGGTCCGAGTAGTTCTGCAGGTGGCCGCTGCGGCGGTAGATCTCCTCGCTGGCGATGTGCGGGGTGATCGCCAGCTGGTAGCCCCGCTTGCGGTGCTCGGCCTTCCAGAAGGTCTCGATGATGTCGCGCATCACCGCCCCCTTGGGGTGCCAGTGCACCAGGCCGCCGCCCACCTCCTCGTGGATGGAGAACAGGTCCAGCTCCTTGCCCAGCCGCCGGTGGTCGCGCTTTTTGACCTCCTCCAGCTTGGCCAGGTGGGCCTCCAGCTGCTCCTTTTTGTCGAAGGCGGTGCCGTAGATGCGCTGCAGCATCTTGTTCTTCTCGCTGCCCCGCCAGTAGGCCCCGGCCACCGAAAGCAGCTTGAAGTGCTTCAGCCTTCCGGTGGAGGGCAGGTGCGGCCCGCGGCAGAGGTCGATGAAATCCCCCTGGCGGTAGAACGAGATCGGCTCGCTTTCGGGCAACTCGGAGATCAGCTCCACCTTGTAGCCCTCGCCCAGCTTGCGGAAGTGCTCCAGGGCCTCGGCCCGCCCCATCTCCCGGCGCTCGATGGGGACGTCACCGGCCGCCAGCTCGGCCATCTTCTTCTCTATCTTCTCCAGGTCCTCGGACGAGAAGGGCGCCTCCCGGTCGAAGTCGTAGTAGAACCCGTCCTCGATGGCCGGGCCGATGGCCACCCTGGTCCCGGGATGGAGCTCGGTGACCGCCTGGGCCATAAGATGCGAGGCCGAGTGGCGGATGACCTCGAGGCCCTGGGGGGAATCGCCTTTTAACGCCGAGAACTTGGCGTCGCGCTCCAGCCTGGCCGCCAGGTCCACCGGGCGGCCGTCGACCAGGACGGCCACCGCCGCCTTGGCCAGCCCGGGTCCTATTGATTTGACCACCTCCAATGCCGTGACCCCGCTGTCGTACTCCCTGACCGAACCGTCGGGAAGGGTTATCTTGATCCTGTCTGACATTCTTGGGAACCCCCTTTGTTAATCGTCTGCATTCAAGTCTGCTCTTCACCCCTTATCCCCTCTAGTAAGAGGGGTCAGGGGTGTATAGCTTATAGTTTCATGTCTTGAGTGTCCGCATACTTTCCTGCCGATACTCCCTTGTCCCCTCTATTAGAGGGGTCAGGGGTGTGTAGTTTTTAGTTTTATGATTTTACTTTCACACCCACCTCGCCATCGCTCGGTGCTTGCCCAAATCCCCATTTGCATGGAGGGGACTTGGCGCTCCTTCCCCGGCCGCCGTCGGTAACCAGTGTTTCCTGGATCCGACTGCCCGTCGGTTTTTGCTAAATAGAAATAGAACCTTAAGGTGTGCATATGGTGTTTTTGGCCACACACACCCTGCTTCCCGTCTTGTCCGGCTTTTTTAAATGATACCACCTAATATGTTGCCTGTCAAGGCCTTTTCGCTTGCGATCTTCGCCATTTTT
>DHHE01000115.1:6090-6305 GCA_002403115.1 bacterium UBP2_UBA4780
TTGAACTCAGGGGTCGCCATCCGAACCAGGTAGACGCCGGCGGCCACCTTCTGGCCGGATTCGTTCTTCCCGGTCCAGCTTACCTGGTGGTACCCGGCTCCCAGCTTGCCCTGGGTCAAAGTCTTCACCCTCTGCCCGGCGATGTTGTAGACCTCCAACCTCACCTGGCTCTCCTTGGGCAGGCCGAACCTGATGGTGGTCGTGCCGCGCAAGGG
>DHHE01000100.1:0-1172 GCA_002403115.1 bacterium UBP2_UBA4780
AGGCCGAGCCCACGTGGAGCGAGCCGGAGACGGTGGGCGGCGGCGTGTCCACCACGAAGGTCCGGTCCCGTCCCCGGCCGGTGTCCCATTTATGGATCCCCCATTCCTCCCAGTCCGCCATCCGTTTCTGCTCCGAGGCGGCGAAGTCGTACTTCTCGGGGATGACCGGCTTGTCTTTGTTCATTCGGATGCCCTGAGCATTGATGTTTTCAGATGCCCTATATTCTACGACAACCCCGCCCCATAGTCAATAGAGGGTTCCTGCAGCGATTCCCCTTGAATCGGCCCCGGAAAAATGATAATCTATGTGCAAGGGCCGAAGCGGAGAAAAAGCTTGGCCCGCTTGATGACGGGTGAACGGCATTGGCGGAGGCACGCATGAAAAAAGCCGCGATCGGCATCGACCTGGGCGGCACCAACATCAAGTCGGTGCTGCTGGCCCTACCCTCTCTCCGGTTGTTGGAGCAGGACAGCCGCCCCACCCAGGCAGAATATGGCGCGGCCCGGGTGGTGGAGAACATGGCGCTGGCCGCCGAGGCGCTGATAAAGTCGGCTGGCCGGTCGGGCGCCAAGGTCTCGGCCCTGGGCGCGGGCTCGGCCGGGCTGGTGGACCGGGGCGTGGTGCGCAACTCGCCCAACCTGCCGGGCTGGCAGGGCGCCGTGCCCCTGGGGCGCCTGCTGGCGAAGCGGCTTTCGAAACACCGCCTGGCGATAACCGTCGAGAACGACGTCAACGTCTTCGTGCTGGCCGAGACCCGGCTGGGCGCTGCCCGGGGGTTCGAGAACGTCATCGGCCTGACGCTGGGCACCGGCGTCGGCGGCGGCATCGTCGCGGACGGCAGGCTGTACCGGGGTGCGACCGGGGGCGCGGGCGAGCTGGGGCACATGGTCGTCAAGCTCGACGGGCCGCGCTGCAAGTGCGGGAACACCGGATGCCTGGAGTCGCTGGTGGGCTCGCAGGCCATCGTCAAGCGTTACAACGACCTCAGGTTCAGGGCGCATATGCGGATGGAAGGCAGCATCACCGTCAAGGAGATCGCCGGGCGGGCAAGGAGGCGGGACCGGCAGGCCATTCTCGCATTGGCCGAAACCGGAAGGCTTTTGGGGATAGGGCTGGCGAACATCGCTAATATTTTCAATCCCCAGGCCGTGGTAATTGGCGGAGGCGTGGC
>DHHE01000100.1:1367-5550 GCA_002403115.1 bacterium UBP2_UBA4780
ATGTTATAATTATAATGAAACATGAAAGAAGTTAAATCCGTACTTATCTTGAAAGAACTTGAACCTACATTCAGAGGAAAAAGCCATGAAATCCAACTCCATCCCCACGATCCTGCAGCCCGGCGGTTTTTCCGAAACCGGCGCCGGCGACCAGTACAATGTACTGCTGTGGACGTCCCTCGCCTCGCGCATCCTCGGCCTGCCCGCCCGGCCGCTCAACGACTAGAGGAGGCGTGAACATGCCCAAGCAGATTCCCTTCGCCTGTCCCTCCTGCGGGGGCCGGGTGCTGGTTTCCGAGCTGAAATGCACCGGCTGCGACACCGTCATCCGGGGCGAGTTCTCCCCCACCCCGCTGGGCAGCCTCTCCGAGGAACAGCTGTCCTTCATCAGGACCTTCGTGCTGGCGCGGGGCAGCATCCGCGAGATGGAGAAGCGGTTGGAGGTCTCCTACCCCACCGTCAGGGCCAGGCTGGACGAGGTCATCGCCGCCCTGTCGCGGATGGACGCCGCCGGCCGCAGCCGCGAGGAGATTTTCAAGGACCTGGAGGAGGGCCGGCTAAGCGCCGCCCAGGCCATCGAGGAGCTGAACGGGCTGAAAGGCTGACCTGACCCGCCCGAAACCGTCAATCACCAGAATAAAGGAGAGAACCATGAGGCACCTGAGCTCGCTGCAGCGGGTCGACCTGGGGGGATTGATCCCCCTTGGCGTCATCGCTTCCATGTTCCTGATGTTTTTCATCTGAACCATCAAGCCTTCAACCAACCAGAAGAAGGAATAGGGAGATGTCCGACGACACACTGCGAATACTGAAGCTCCTGGAGGCCGGCAAGATCACCTCCCGGGAGGCCGAGGGCCTGCTGGCCGCCATCAAGGAGCCCGAATCCTTGTCGACCGACGGGGAGGACGAGTACCCGTATCACGGCGCCAACCCGGCCCGGATCGTGGCCCGGGTGATGGGCGAGATCGACCCGGCCGGGATCGCCTCCGAAGCCATGGAAAGGGCCCGGGAGAAAATGGAGCTGGCGAGGGAGAAGATGGAGAGGCACCGGGAGAGGCGCATGATAATCAGCCTGCCCAAGATTCCCAAGATCCCGAAGATGCCCAGGATGCCCGAAATGCCGGCCATGCCCGCCTGCTGCTTCGGCTCCCACAGCGCCGAGGACGAGCAGGTTGTCTCCGTGCCGGCCGACGGCGTCAGCACGGTCAGCCTGAGCCAGCCCCGCAGCGAGATCAGGGCGACCGGCACCGATTCCGACCGGATCGTGATCCGGGCCAACGTCCAGGTCTTCGGGGACGACGAGGACGAGGCCCGGGAGCGCCTCAAGTCCCTCAAGGTGACCGCCGAGAACGACGGCGGCGTCCTGCGCGTCAAGCTGGAGGGTCCGCCCTGGACCAAGAAGCGCCGGGCCCAGGTGGACTTCGAGCTGGAAGTTCCCAAGGGACTGGCCCTGGAGCTGGGGACGGCCTCGGGCGAGATCGGGGTCTCCGGGACCACCGGCGGCGGCAGGCTGAACTCGGCCTCGGGCGAGATCTCATTGGAAGGCTGCTCCGGGAGCGTCGAGATATCGACCGCCTCGGGCGACATCGAGCTTTCGAAGTGCACCGGGATCACCGCCAGGATCCAAACCGCCAGCGGTGATGTCGAGGTGGCCGCCAGCGACGGAGACATCTCCGCCCAGTCGGTCAGCGGCGACATCTCCCTCGGTCTGGCGGGCGGCCGGGCCACGGTCAACACGGTCTCCGGCGACCTGGAGCTGGAGGCGGACTCCCTGGACGGGCTCTCCGCCAATACCACCTCGGGCGACATCTCGGTCAAGCTGAGATCGGCGCCGGGCGGCGACGTCCGGCTGGCCAGCGTCAGCGGCGACGTGGAACTGGACATCCCCGAAAGCTCGGACACGGCCATCGAGGCGGCCACCGCCAGCGGCGACATCGAGTGCGGCCTGGAGCTGGCCGAGGCCAGCCGGACCAGCCGCAGGCTTTCCGGCAAAACCGGGAACGGGCGGGTGGCGGTGAGCATCAAGACCACCAGCGGCGACATAAACATCGAGTAGGAATCCGGCCATGGCCATATGTCCGCCATCCCTTTGCTGGATCATACCCCTGGCCCCTTCCGTCACCGAACCCGGGGTTGACCGCTCCAAACAGGACAACAGAAAGAAATAAACCCCGCATGAGGATCGTCAGAAAATGAGCCAAGCCAAGCGAACCGTCAAAAAAGCCGTATGGGGGCTGGCGTTCATCGCCGCCGGAGCCCTGCTCCTGATGTCGAACTACGGGGCCATAGCCTACCAGTTCTCGTTCCGGAACGACTGGCCGGTGATCCTGGTCCTGATCGGATTGTCCGAGCTGCTGGACAGCGCCTGAAACTCCGCCGACCTGCACAAGAAACCGTCCCGCGCCGCGCGAAAAAACCACACTGGCTCCTTCGCGCATCTCGCGGGCAAAACAAGAAAGGGCGACAAAATGTTCTGGTTCTCCTTCAGCCGACCCCGCAAGGTCATGTGGGGACTGTTCTGGGTCCTGCTGGGCCTGTTCCTCCTCCTCTCCAACCACGGCCTGCTGGGGTACAGCTTCGCCTTCAGCCGCGACTGGCCCATCCTGCTGATCGCTTGGGGCCTGATGAAGATCATCGACCTGGTGGCCTGGAGGGACGGCCGCTCCCCACACAAGTTCAAGATCATCCGCGAGGAATGCTGCGGCGGTGACGGGGCCCGGAAGCCCGGGGACGGGCCGGCAGAAAACGAACGCGCCGAGATCATCAAGGCGGTCGAGGAGGGCCGGATGTCGGCCGACGAGGCCGCCGAGCGCCTGAAAAACCTGTAAGGACACGGCGTGCCGTGTCCCGACATTGAAAAGGAGAACGCCATGTCAGACGAACGCATCCGCATCCTCAAGATGGTCGAGGAGAAAAAGATCACCGCCGACGAGGGCGCCAAGCTCCTGGCGGCCATCGAGGCCCCGGACCAGGGAGCCCAAAACGGCCGGGCCCACTGGCTCAAGGTCAGGGTGTTCGACAAGGGCTCGGAGAAGCCCAAGGTCCGGGTGACGGTTCCCATCTCGCTTCTCAAGATCGCCGGCAAGCTGGGCGGCAAGTTCCACATGATGATGCCCGAGCAGGCCAGGGCCAAGATGGAGGCCAAGGGCGTCCGCCTTGACGCCGAAAGCTTCGAGGACATCGAGGAACTGTTCGACCAGTTCGCCGTCAACGGCCAGTACAAGATGGTCGACGTCGAGGACGACGAGTCCGGCGAGCGGGTCGAGGTCTATGTGGAATAGGGCCTTCCCCCTGTTCGCCGCCGTCTTTGCCTTGTCCTTGATGATGCCTGCCTGCCGAAAANNCCGGATACGGCCGGGACATCCAGGTTCCGAAGCTGGTCCTGAGCCCCTCCCTGGAGCCGCATCGGGCCGAGTTCGTTGACGAGGTGCGGGCCGCCGTCGGGATCGCCAAGGAATTCGCCGGCCGCCACGGGTGGGACAGCCTGGCCGTTGAACCCTTCATGGACAGCGTCATGGTCTTCGACGACAAGCGGGCCTTCGACCGGACCCTGCTGTCGCTGGTGGGAGCGGACACGGCCACGGTGCTCCCGGCCGGCTACTGCGCCGCCCTCGAGCAGCGGGTGCTGGTGGCGGTTACCCCGGAGATCTACTCCCGGGCGTATCCCGACGGGATCGAGGAGGGCTCCTACGCCAAGCTCATGGCCCACGAGATGTGCCACCGGCTTCATATCCGGGTACTCGAGGGGGACGAGGAGGCCATGGGGCCCGTCTGGTTCTTCGAGGGCTTCGCCGTCTACGCCGCCGGGCAGCTGGCCTCGCCGGGACGCGGGCTTTCCCCGGCTGAGCTTCGGAAGGTCCTGGATGATCCGGAGCGCGGCGATTACCGTCTTTACCGGCTGGCTCTGGAGCATTATCTGGGGAAGGCGACCCTGCCGGAACTGGTGGCCAGGGCCGGCGGCAAGGGGTTTGACGAGTGGCTGCGGTCGCTGGACGGAAAGTGACCCCTCGCACTCATGCAATAAAAAGAGCGCCCGCATTCGCGGGCGCTTTGTTTTACCTAACCCCTACTCCCCTTCCCCGAGCCTGTCCTGAGAAGCCCTCCCTGCCCGGCTTGCGAATGGAGGGAAGGGGTTGGGGGTTAGGTCAGTATGATCTCCTCGAACCCATCGACCACCTGGTCC
>DHHE01000027.1 GCA_002403115.1 bacterium UBP2_UBA4780
TACCTGGGGGTGGGCGACTACGTGACCATGGCCGATCCCCAGGCCAGCTACATAGACCACATCGACTGCTGGGCCAAGATCATCTCGCCCACCAAGGTCATGGTGCTCCAGGTGCCGCCGGGACACGGCGACTACGCAAATCTGGAGGCGGCGGCCGCATACCTGGCAACCCAGCCCAACCACTACGGAACCAACTGGGAGGTGGTCCGGGTCTACTCCGGCGGCACCGAGGGCTACACCAACAGCGTCATCCTGAACGACTATGTCTATGTCCCCATCTGGAACACGGCCAACGACGCGGCCGCGCTCCAAACCTACCGCAACGCTTTGCCGGGATACCATGTCGTCGGCAACTACTACGGCGGCTCCAGCGGATACGAGAACACCGACGCCATCCACTGCCGCACCATGGGCGTCACCGACTCAGCCATGCTGTGGATCAGCCACAGGCCGGTGGCGGCCACCCAGCCGGCCGGCCAGCCGGTGGCCGTCAAGTCGCTGATACGCTGCCATCCCGGCAACAGCCTGACCCACCACAAATGCTTCTACCGCTTCGGGACCTCGGGACCGTTCGATTCGCTGGGCATGGCGCCGGCGGGCAGCGACAGCTTCGAGACCCAGATCCCGGGAGCGGCCTCCGGGGACACGGTGGAGTACTACATCTCGGCCAGGGACAATTCCGGCCGGGCGGAATCCCAGCCGCGCTTCGCGCCGGCCTCCTGGCGTCACCGGTACGTGGCCGGATCCTCGGGCGTCGCCGGTTTTCCGCAGGGGCCTTCGCCTGAAAGAGCGATGCTCTGGGCCGCGCCAAATCCCTTCGCGACATCGACCAGAATAGTGTTCCAGTCCGCCGGGCCGGGCCGGGTGGAGCTGGCCATCTATAACGCGGCCGGGCAGAGGGTGAGGACGCTGGTTTCCGGAACGCCTGCACCGGGATGGCATGAGGCCAGATGGGACGGGAGGGACGGCCAACAAGGAGATCTCCCCTCGGGGACGTATTTCATCATCCTGGAAACCGGAGCTGGCAGGTCGGCGTTGAGAACGTTGAAGGTCAAATGACCGAGCTGAGGGAACTCGTAAAATCCGGAGACGTCCGCGCCGTCGCCCGGGCCATCTCCCTGGCCGAGTCCGGTGGTCCGGAGGCCGAGGAGCTTCTGGCTGCGCTATATCCCCGGACCGGGCGCGCCTATCTGCTGGGGATAACCGGCCCGCCGGGCGGCGGCAAGTCCACCCTGGCCGACTGCCTGATCGCCCACTACCGGGCACAGGGTCTCAAGGTCGGGGTGCTGGCGGTGGACCCCTCCAGCCCCTTCTCGGGCGGGGCCATCCTGGGCGACCGGGTGCGCATGCAGAAGCACGCCACCGACCCCGGGGTGTTCATCCGCTCCATGGGCAGCCGGGGTCATCTGGGCGGGCTGGCCCTGGCCACCGCCGACGCCGCCAAGGTGCTGGACGCCGCCGGCTACGATATCATAATCATCGAAACGGTGGGCATCGGGCAGAGCGAGGTGGAGGTCTCGGGCCAGGCCGACACCACGGTGCTGGTGACCGTGCCCGGACTGGGCGACGACGTCCAGGCCCTCAAGGCCGGGGTGATGGAGATAGCCGACGTATATGCCGTCAACAAGGCGGACCGGGACGGGGTGGAGCGGGCGGCGGCCGAGATCGGGCAGCTGCTGGCGGTCCGCGACATGGACGAACAGACATGGATGCCGCCCATCGTCCAGACCGTGGCCCGGGACGGGACCGGGATAGCGGACCTGGCTGGGGCCGTCGAGCGGCACCGCCGCCACCTGGCGGAGGGCGGGAGGCTGGAGGCCAGGCGCCGGGAGAGGGTCCGCCGTGAGGTGAGGAGCATCATCACCAGCCGGCTGGACGACTGGGCCGAATCCAAGCTGACCGGCGACGTGGAGGCACGGGAGGACCTGGAGGCCCTCTACGACAAAAAGACCGATCCCTACGCCGTGGCCGGGACGGTGCTGAAAGAGCTCGAGATCGACAACGGGGGGTAACCTATGTTCCAAGAATTCATCAACCAGACCTTCCTGGGAAACCGGGTCCAGGACTACGCCGTCAGCCTGGCCATGCTGGCCGGGCTGGCCCTGCTGGTCAAGCTGGCGGACTTGATCTTCATCGCCCGGCTCAAGGCCGTGGCCTCGAGAACCGATAACAAGTACGACGACTGGCTGGTAGCGGCCCTGGACAAAAGGGGAGTGCCCCTGTTGTACCTGGGGGCCGTGTATATAAGCATCAGACACCTGGCCCTGTCCCACCTGGCGCAGAGGATAGTCAACATCTCGGTCGGCATCGTCCTGGCATACCTGGCGGTCAGGCTGGCCTCGATGATGATCGAGCGGGGCTTGGCGGCATACGGACGGAAAAAAGGGGGGAAGGAGGCCTCGCCGCCGCCGGCCATGCGCGGACTGATGGGCTTCGCCAAGTTCTTCCTCTGGCTGGTGGCCGCCCTGATATTGCTGGACAACGTCGGGTTCAAGGTGTCGGCCCTGGTGGCCGGGCTGGGCATCGGCGGCCTGGCGGTGGCCTTCGCCGCCCAGAAGGTGCTGGGCGACCTCTTCAGCTACTTCTCCATATTCTTCGACCGGCCGTTCGAGATAGGCGACTTCATCGTGGTCGGCGAGTTCCGAGGGACGGTTGAGCACATCGGCCTCAAGAGCACCCGTATCCGCAGCCTGAGCGGGGAGCAGCTGATATTCTCCAACACCGACCTGACCAGCTCCCGGCTGTGCAACTACAAGAGGATGGTCAACCGCCGGGTGGCCTTCAAGATCGGGGTCACCTACCAGACCGGGGCCGCCAAGGTCCGGCAGATCCCGGGCATCATCGAGAAGATCATCCGGGACCTGCCCGGGGCCGTATTCGACCGGGCCCATTTCGCCAGCTACGGCGACTTCAGCCTCATCTTCGAGGTCGTCTACTTCGTCGAGGGCGGCGACTACCTGAAGTACATGGACATCCAGCAGAGGATCAACCTGTCCCTGATGGAGGCCTTCGCCAGGAAGAAGATAAATTTCGCCTACCCGACGCAGACGGTGTACGTGGGCAAGGCTTAAGCGGGGGAAAAGGGTGAAGAAACTTCCGGCCTATGTGATCGGATTCCTCCTCTGCGCCGGCGCGGCGGCCCCGGCCATCGACATCGGTTCGCTGGCCGGCGACTGGACCGCGGTCAGGGCCGATGTCGAGGAAATGTCCCTTAAGTGGCACAAGGCCCAGCTGGAATTCAGCTCGTTCCGGGACGGCCGGCCATTTGACTCCGGCGAGTGGGACCTGAGGGGCGACAGCCTGTTCCTCTACGGCTCCGCCGGGGCCAGCCGCTATCGCGTCTGGCTGGCCGGCGATACCATGCGGATGGCCGGCGGCAAGTGGACCCAGGTGTTCGTGAAAAAGGAGGAGTGGCAGGAGCTGCTGATCTTCGGGACGCGCACCGCCACCTCCACCCTCAAGGGCGAGGACTGGTTCGGCGAGAACATCCCCGCGTACAGCGTGCGTAACATGGGGGACGGCGACCCGGCCACCTGCTGGGCGGAGGGCGTCCCGGGCACCGGGGTCGGGGAGAAGATATACTTGGTGGTCAAAGGCAAACCAGGCAGGCTTTCCATGGTCAACGGCTACGGCAAGAGCGCGGCCCTCTACGCCAGGAACGCGCGGGTCAAGGCCTTCCGGGCGACGGCGCTGGCCGCCTTCAACCTTCCGGGCGACGTTTCGGAGGTGGCCACCAAGTACCATATCAGGAAATGCGGCCCGGCGGTCAAGCTCGAAGCCAGGGACATCCAGGCCAGGCAGGGCATTGCCCTGCCGTTCGACTGGGCAAACATCGAGAAAACGGCCGGGGAGCTGGCGGCCTCGTTCGACAAGGACTTCGCGGCCCAGATCGCCGATCGGTCCCACGGGTGCGAGGACCGCTTCTATCGGGCCACCATACTAGAGCTGGAGATAGCCGAGGTCTACGGGGGAACGAAGTACGAGGACACCTGCTTGAGCGAGATCGACCTTGAATAGAAAGAGATTACTATAAGGAGTGGATGCATGAACACCTCGAAGATCGACCACATCGGCATCGCGGTCAAAAACATCGATGAGGCCGCCAAGCTCTACACCGACCTGGGGCTGAAGATCGAGGGCTCCGAGGTCGTCGAGAGCCAGAAGGTGAAGGTGGCCTTCATCCCGGTGGGCCAAAGCCGCATCGAGCTTCTGGAATCAACCGCGCCCGACGGCAACGTGGCCCAGTTCATCGAGAAGAAGGGAGAGGGCATCCACCACATCGCGGTCAAGGTGGACGACGTGGCCAAGGCCCTGGAGGAGCTGGCGGCCAAGGGCTATGCCCTGATCGACAAGGTGCCCAGGGAGGGCGCCGGCGGGCACAGGATCGCCTTCGTCCATCCCAAGTCCACCCGGGGCGTGCTGCTGGAGCTCTGTGAGGGGCACTGACCAGACATGTTCCGTGTTGCGCGTTTCGTGTTAAGCAAGGCGGACATGGCCGTACAAATACTTACAGTGACGTAAAACACGAAACACCGAACGCGCAACCCGTAACTAGGCCGTCAAATGCACCCATTAAAGCGACTGATACGCTTCTACCACGACAACCGCAAGGCGGCCTCGACGGCCATCGCCGCCGCCGGGGGCGGCCTCTACTTCTTGCTCCGGACCTTCTTCGAGTCGGACCTTTGGCGGCGCGGGTTCGACTCCCCGGCGATCTGGGCTTTCATCATCATCGGCCTGGGCGGCGGCCTGGCGCTGTTCACCTACGGCTTCGCGGTGTGGCGCGAGAAGAGGATGATCGAGAACATCCCCACCTCCAAGGTCCGCTCCCTGGCCATGGGGCTGGTGGAGGTGTCCGGCCAGGCCCGGCCCAAGGTGCTGCTGCAAAGCCCGATCACCGCCACCCAGTGCGTCTACTACAAGTTCCTGGTGGAGAAAAGGGTGAGGCAGGGCAAGGGCGAGCGCTGGGTGGTGGTCAGCCAGGGGGCCTCCACCAACTACTTCCACGTGGACGACGGCACCGGCCGGATACTGGTGGACCCGGTGGAGGCCGACATCCATTTGGAGAGGGACTACCGCTATTCCGACCGGGCCTCGGCCGCCGGTTTCGGGGCCGGCCTGGGCAACCAGGCACTCTACGGGCAGAGGATGCGCTACACCGAGTGGTACGTCGTTCCCGGCGACCCGGTCTACGTCATGGGAACCATCACCCGTTGGAAAAACGCCCTGGAGGACAGGCAGTTCAAGGTGGCCGACATGCTGCGGGAGCTCAAGGCCGACCGGGAGCGGATGATGAGGTTCGACCGGGACGGCGACGGGCGGATCGACGCCGACGAGTGGGAGGCCGCCCGGCAGCACGTGGAGCAGGACATCCTGCGCCAGGAGCTGGACGACCCCCGGGACGAGACGGACGATCTGGTCATCGCCCGGGATCCCCTGCAGCGTACCATGATCATCTCGGACAGGAGCGAAAAGGACCTGATCAAGGGCAAGGCGGTGGCCGCCTGGCTGCTGCTGATATTCGGGGCGGCCCTCACCGTCGGGTCGCTCTGCCTCATGGTTTCGAAGCTTTGAGGGAAAGAAATAGCAAAACCACAGCATAAGGAGGAAAAAGATGATCGGAATCGCCCTGCTGGCGTTGCTGGTGCTGGGGCTGGTGGGCCTGGTGCTCTACTTCGTGGGCATCTA
>DHHE01000217.1 GCA_002403115.1 bacterium UBP2_UBA4780
AAAGCGGGAAAGTAGTCATGTTTTACTAAGCTCTATAGATTTATAACAATCTATAATCCTTAGGGTTATGCCCCTCTAATTCACCTGTTATGCCCACACTAAACCCGGAAGAGTCATAAAATAGAAAATTACTTTTATCCATAGATAAGACACGATGCACCAGGCCCTGCTCGACATAAGCGTCATCGTGGCGGCCTCGGCCCTGCTGGCCTGGCTGGCGGTGGTCCTCCGTCAGCCGATCATCATGGCCTACGTGGCCGGCGGCATGCTGGCCGGGCCCTGGGGCTTTAAGCTGGTCTCCGGCACAGAGTTCATCGACGCCGTCTCCCAGTTCGGCATCATTCTGCTGCTGTTCCACGCCGGGGTGGTGCTGCCGCCGCGGCGGCTGGTTCAGCTTCTACGCCAGACGGTGGTGGTGACCCTGGGACAGTTCCTGTTGACCTGGACCGGAGCCACCCTGCTGGCCCTGGCCCTGGGATTCGGCCTCAAGACCAGCGCCCTGGTGGGCCTGTCCATGATCTTCGGCAGCACCATCCTCCTGCTCAAGCTGATACCCACCAACACCCTGCACCACCAGCGGATGGGCGCCTTCGCGGTGGCGGTGCTGCTGGCCGACGACATCCTGGCGATTTGCATCCTGTCGCTCCTCAGCGGGGTCGGCCATCCCGCCCTGCTCCTGGCCAAGGGCCTGATGCTGGCGGCGGTGGCTTTCGGCTTCGAGCACCTGGTGCTGCGGAGGATGATGGTGCGGGCCGAGCATTACCACGAGGTGCTGTTCCTGATGGCCCTGGGTTGGGGGGTGGGGATGGCCATGGCCGCCCACTTCATCGGCTTTTCGCCGGTGGTGGCCGCCTTCATCGCCGGGGTGGCCCTGGCCCGCGGCCCGCTGGCCGTCTTCCTGGCCGAGGGGCTGAAGATGTTCCGGGACTTCTTCCTGGTGTTCTTCTTCTTCGTGCTGGGGGCCCAGTTCAACTTCGGCCAGGCCGGGGCCATCATCCTGCCCTCGCTGGCCCTGGCCCTGGCGGTGATGTCCTTCAAGGTCCTGGGCTTCAGCACCCTGTTCCGGCTGGTGGGCGAGGCCAAAAAGTTCTCCTGGGAGGCGGGCATCAGGATGTCGCAGGGCAGCGAGTTCGCCCTGGTGATCGCGGCCGCGCTCCACGGGCTGGGGCACATAGATCTTAGGGCCTGGCAGGTGATCCAGATCACCATCATCATCACCATGGTCATTTCCTCCTACCTGGTGGTCTTCCTGCTGCCCACCCCGCTGGGGGTCACTAGGGGCATGAAGCAGGACTAGCCCTCATGCCATTCCCCCCGACGTCCAGGGCCGAGATGGGCGCCCGCGGCTGGGACCGCTGCGACGTGGTCCTGGTCTCCGGCGACGCCTACGTCGACCATCCCTCCTTCGGAACCGCGGTCATCGCCCGCTGGCTGGAGCACCACGGATACCGGGTGGGTGTCATCGCCCAGCCCGACTGGCGGTCACCCGGCGGATTCATGGATCTGGGCCGGCCCAGGCTCTTCTTCGGCGTCAGCTCGGGCAACATCGACTCCATGCTGCACCACTACACGGCCAACCGCAAGCTGCGCCGCGACGATCCATATTCCCCCGGGGGCCGGCACGGCCTGCGGCCCAACCGGGCGGTGATAGCCTACTGCAACCGGCTGCGCCAGGCCTTTCCCGACTGCCCTCTGGTGCTGGGCGGGATCGAGGCCAGCCTCAGGCGGCTGGCCCACTACGACTTCTGGGACGACGCGGTGCGCCGCTCCCTGCTGCTGGACGCCAAGGCCGACCTGCTGGTGTACGGCATGGGGGAGCGCCAGGCGCTGGAGGTAGCCAGGCGGGCGGAGGCCGGCGAGCGCATAGCGGACATGGACGACATCCCGGGGACGGTGGCCTCGACCGGCCGGAAAGGGTTGGACGGGCTGATCGGGAAAAAGCGCTCGCTGGTGGAACTGCCCTCGTTCGAGGAAACCGCCTCGTCCCATGAGGCCTTCAATCTGGCGGCACGGATTATCTCGGAACACGCGCGCCCTGACTCCGGAAAAGCCTTGGTGCAAAGGCACGGCGACCGCTGGGTGCTGGCCAACCCGCCGGCCCAGCCGCTGTCGACGGAGGAGATGGACGAGGTCTACGGGCTGCCTTACGAACGGAGGGCGCATCCCGGTTACCGGGAGCCGGTGCCGGCCCTGGAGACGGTCCGGTGGTCGATCGTCTCGCACCGGGGATGCTACGGCGGCTGCAGCTTCTGCACCCTGTACTTCCACCAGGGGCCGGTGATCCAGTCGCGGACCATCGGCTCCATCGTCCGCGAGGCTGAAGCCTTGGCCTCGGACCCTAAGTTCAAAGGGACCATCACCGACATCGGCGGGCCCACGGCCAACATGTACGGCACCGGCTGCGGCTCGGCTTCGGGGGGCAAGAAATGCCGCAAACGGAGCTGCCTGGCTCCGGCCGCCTGTCCGAGCCTGAAAGCCGACCAGTCGCCCATCCTCAGGCTGTGGCGGGCGGTGGCCGGGGTCCCCGGGGTCAAGAGGGTGCTGGTGGCCTCGGGGGTGCGCCACGACCTGGCGCTCCGCGACCGGAGGTACCTGGAGGAGCTTGTTCAAAAAAGGACCGGGGGGCACCTCAAGGTGGCCCCGGAGCACTGCGCCCCTCACGTCCTGAAGCTGATGAACAAGCCGTCTATCGAAGCGTTCATCGAGTTCCTGTCGGTTTTCCGCCGGCTTTCGCCCCGGGAGCAGTACCTGGTGCCCTACCTCATCTCCAGCCATCCGGGATGCACCCGGGACGACATGGACGAGCTGGCCCGGTTCCTCGGGCGCCACCGGCTGAGGGTGGAGCAGGTCCAGGACTTCATCCCCCTGCCGATGACCGTCTCGGCCGCCATGTACCACACCGGGGCCGATCCCTTCACCGGGGAGCCGGTGTTCGTGGAGCGGAGCCCCCGGGGGAAGCTGGAGCAGCGATACGCCCTGTCCCGGGCAGAGGAAAGGGGGAGCTGGGAGGACGGGGGATCAGGTGAAAGACGGAGGCGACCATGAAGTCCGGAATAGAGATCCGGGATCTGAAAAAGGGGGAGGACCTGGGGCGGCTGGTCCCGCTGTCACGGGAGTTCTTCCGCGAGTACCAGACCTGCCACCCTTTCTTCTTCAAGGTCGGCAGGATCAGGAAAACCGACATCACCGGCTACTTCTCGCGTTTCCTGGAAGGCAAGGAGAGACGGGCCTTCGTCGCTTGGGAAGGCGAAGAAGCCATTGGCTACGTCACCGTCTGCGTCCAGAAGCAGCCCGGATATTGGAAGCTCAAAAGAGTGGGCCACATATCGGGTCTGATGGTGCACCGGGACCGCAGGCGCCGAGGGGTCGGCCGCAAGCTGCTGCAGAAGGCGATGAGATTCCTCGGGGAAAGCGGCATCGGCCATTATACGCTCTTCACCTCGGTGAACAACTACCGGGCCCTCAGGTTCTACTGGAAGTGCGGACTGGAGAAGCTGCATATCACCATGTTGGGAAAAACCACAGGGGGGCGGCGGCCGGTGTAATCCGCGGCAAGGTAAAAAACTAATAAAATATAGTATGGCCCAAAGAAAGACCGAAAGACTGCTGTCGCTGATCGCCCTGCTGCTGAAGCGCAGCCGGCCGGTGTCCAAGGCCGAGATCCGGCAGGGGATACCCGACTACCGCATGGCCTCGGCCGCCACCTTCGACCGGACCTTCGAGCGCGACAAGCGCGAGCTGCGGGAGATGGGGATCGTCCTCCACGTGAGGTCGGTCGCGGACGGCCGGGAGATTACCGACCCCCGGGAGGCGGCCCGCCACCGGGCCGAGGAGATAGGCTATACCATCGACCGCGACGAGTACTACCTGCCGCAGATCGACTTCACCCCCGAGGAATGGGCAGTCCTGTCGCTGGCTTACTCCGGCGCGGGCCGGCAGGGGAAAGGGGCGGAAACCAGCGGGCTGGCGGCCAAGATGGGCTGCCTGCGTCCGGGCTGGGGCGGGGCGGGGGCAGGGGAGAAGGCCCTGGCCCCGCCCCTGGCGGGGCTGGCCGGGTCCAGGCCGGATGCCGGAGGGGAGCGCCGGCTGCTGGGCATCCTGCAGGAGGCCATCGGGCGGGGGAGGAGGCTGGCGCTGGATTACTACGCCATCGAGAGGAACCAGAGGAGCAAAAGGACGGTGGATCCCTACCTGCTGGCAATGTCCTCCGGCATGTGGTACCTGATCGGGTATTGCCATTTGAGGAAGGCGGTCAGGACTTTCAAGGTGTCCCGGATCAGGAGCGCCAGGCCGTCCGGGACGGACAACAGCTTTGCGGTGCCCGGCGGATTCGACGGGGCCTCGTACCTGGAGCGCAAGGCCTGGGAGTTCCCGGTGCACGAACCGGTGGAGGCGGTCGTCTCCGTGAACCCGGAAGAGGCCTGGCTGGTGAGGCAACATCTGGGCGGCCGGGCCAGTTGGAGCCCGGACGGGAGAAGGGCCAGCGTCCCGGTTTCCAACCGCGAGCCCTTCCTGCGCTGGGCCTGCGCCAACTGCGACCGGGCGAAGATAGAATCCCCGAAGGAACTGGCGGGCGAGATAGGCGCCCTCCTGGACAAGGTCGAGCGGAGGTACCGCCATGGCTAAGGCCGAGCGCGACATCAGGCACCTGCTGAACCTGCTGGCCCTGTTGAACCAGAGGAAGGGCGACAGGATCGACCGGGTGGCGGACGAGCTGGGCGTAAGCCGGAAACAGCTGATGGCCGACCTGGACCGGATCAGCCTTTGCGGGGCGCCGCCCTACGGCCCCAACGACCTGTTCATGGCGGTGGTGGACGAGGAGGGCCGCCTGGACATATCCTACGCCGACCAGTTCCGGGCGCCCATGCACCTGACCCCGCAGGAAGCCATGGCCCTGAGGACGGCAGTCATGCCGCTCTTGGGCCGCACCGACCAGCCCTTCTCCAGGCTGGCCAAGGGGCTGCTGGACAAGCTGGAGCTGGCCCTGCTGCCCCAGGACCGGCAGGCCCTTGACCGACTGCAGCGCTCGATGCTGGCCGAGGCCAAGGGGAGCGACGCCGCCCCGGCGCTGGAGGCGCTGCATGCCGCCAGGACCCGGCAGAGGAGCGTCGAGATGGCGTACTACTCGGGCTCCACGGGCCAGCTCAAGCGGAGGACGGTGGACCCTTACGGTTTCGTGCTCTTCGGGGGAAGCTGGTACCTGGTGGGCTGGTGCCACCTGGCGCGGGAGCGCCGCATCTTCAAGGTCGGCCGAATAAAGGATATCAGCATCACCGAGCGGAATTACCGGGTGCCGACGGACTTCGACATCTCCCCCTACGCCCGCGGCAGCCTGTTCAAACCGTCGGGCAGGGAGGCCCTGGTGCGCGTCAGGTTCTCGCCCAAGGTCGCCCGCTGGGTGCTGGAGTCCAACAGCCAGGCCAAAAGGCAGAGGGACGGCTCGGCCCTGCTGGAGCTGCGGGCCTCGGGCTTCGCCTGGCTGGCCAGGTGGGTCCTGCAGTTCGGGACCGAGGCCGAGATACTGGAGCCGCCAGAGGCCAGGGCCGAGGTGCTGAGGATATTGACGAAGCGCAAGGCCTAAGGAAAATCGAGCAATAAAGAAGCCCCGAACTGGTTCGGGGCTTCTTTATTGCTCGCGCTACGGGGCCCGACTGCGCCTTGCTACGTCGGGTAAAAATCCCAGATCAGATGCAAAACGAAAGCCTGTGCTGATGCACAGGCTTTTTGGTAGCGCTACGGGGAATCGAACCCCGGTTTGATGGCTGAGAACCACCCGTCCTAGGCCACTAGACGATAGCGCCACGCTTCCAACGCCATAATTTTATACCATCCGGGGCCGGCCTGTCAAGAGTTTTCGGAAGCCTCTCCGCCGGTTTTTCCCGCCAGGGGCAGGGCCAGCCAGAACCGGCTGCCCCGGCCCAATTCGCTCTCCACCCCCGCCTTCCCGCCGTGCAGCTCCGCGATATGTTTGGCAATGGCCAGGCCCAGCCCGGTGCCGCCCAGCTCACGGGAGCGCGACTTGTCCACCCGGTAGAAGCGCTCGAACAGCCGGGGCAGGTGCTCGGAGGCGATGCCGGGGCCGGGGTCGGACACCGATATCTCCAGCATGCCCCCATGCCGGCGGAAGTCCATTTCGATCCTTGATCCCTCCGGCGAATACTTGACGGCGTTGTCCAGCATGTTCCCCAGGGCCTGGGCGATCCTCTGTTCATCGGCCATCACCAGGGCGGACCCCCCCGGCGAGTCCGAAACGGAAACCTTTTGGCCCCTGGCCTGCGCCGCCTGGGAGAGGTTCTCGACCGCCTTGTCGGCCAGGGCCCTGGCTTCCACCGGGGCGGCATCCATCCTGACGCCTTCGGACTCCAGCGAGGACAGCTCCAGCAGGTCGTCCAGCAGGCGGGTCATGCGGGCCGACTGCTTGCCTATGCGCTCGATAAAGTCGTCCCTGGTCCCGGCCTTGTCCTTGGCTCCGTCGCGCAGGGCCTCGGTGAAGCCGACGACGGCCGCCAGCGGCGTTTTGAGCTCGTGGGAGACGTTGGCCACGAAGTCGCGGCGCACCCGCTCCAGACTCGTGAGGCGGGTGACATCGGCCAGGACCACCACCGTCCCCGCCCCGGAGGCCAGGGGCGAGGCGTGGGCCAGCAGGTGCCGGCCCCGGTACTCGAAGTCAAGCTCCTCTATCTGACCTTCCAACAGATCCTTGACGCCGGGATGGCGGATAATTTCCAGGATGGATCTTCCCACCGCATCGCCCCCGGCATCCAGAAGGCCGGCGGCGAACCGGTTAATAAGGGCCACCCGCTGGTCGTGACCGAGCACCACCACCCCTTCCGACATTCCCTCCAAAATGGCCGAGAGCTTGAGGCTGCGGTCTCTTAGCTCCGCGGCGGTCCGGCTCCACGATTCGGCCAGGCCGTTCATGGTCCGGGAGATGCGGTCCAGTTCCGGTATGCCCAAGTTGGTGGGGGCTCGGGATTCCAGGTCGCCGCCGATGATTGCCCCGGCGGTGCGCTCCATCTGGCCGATGGCCTTTACCGCCCGGCGCCACAGGCTTCCCATCAACAGGAGCATCAGCGTGCCGGATGCCGCCAGACCCAGCAACAAAATTCCAGCCAGGCTCCGCTGGTGGGCCCGGAATGACGACATGGGCCAGGCCACCCGGCAATACCCCCAGTTTCTGCCGCCGACAACGACCGGCACCGCAAGATAGATCATGTCCTTCTTAAGGGTGTGGCTGTAGCGG
The DNA here is from genome assembly GCA_002403115.1 of bacterium UBP2_UBA4780. Taxonomy (GTDB): domain Bacteria; phylum Edwardsbacteria; class AC1; order AC1; family EtOH8; genus UBA8901. Next base: position 7,244 of record DHHE01000217.1, read on the forward strand.
ATGGAATAGCCCCAACCATTCAGGCCCGCTCCCCTGATCTCCGGCCTTCCCAAGTGGTTGTCCATGGCCGCCAGGCCGGCCTCGTCCTCGTCCGAATCCCCCAGAACCCTGCCGGAGCCGTCGATGATCGTCACCCGGCGTCCGATGGCGGCGGATATGCTGTCCGCCAGGGCGTCGGAGTTGATGCGATGGGGCGGCCGGGCCAGCAGACCGGAAATCTCCCGGGCGGCCAGCTGGGCCTGGCCCCGCAGGTTGTCGGTGGCCACATCCAGCATGTGGCTGCGGCTGTTGAGGTGGATGAACAGCCCCAGCAGGAGCAGCACCGGGCCTATGATGGCGGCCGCGGCCAGCACCAGACGCCATTTGAGGCTCAGGTTCCTCACGGTCCCTCGCTCAGCTTGTAGCCGAATGACTTGACGGTGACCAGGGCCTTTGCCAGCATGGGGATCTTGCGGCGCAGATGCCGGACGTGGACGTCCACCGTCCGGCTGCCGCCGACGTAGTCGTAACCCCAGACCGCGTTCAACAGATGATCCCGCGACACCAGCCGTCCCCGGCGGCCCATCAGGTGCTTCAGCAGTGAGAACTCCTTGGCGGTCAATTCCACCGCCTTGCCGCCGACCTCGACAACGTGTCGGTCCGGGTCAAGCATCAGCCGGCCGTACTGCAGCGGCTCGTTGAACTCTGCCTGGTTCGAACGGCGCCGCAACAGGGCCCGGACCCGGGCCACCAGCTCCCGTGGGCTGAAGGGCTTGGTGACGTAGTCGTCGGCGCCCATCTCCAGCCCGGTCACCTTGTCGGCCTCGCCTCCGCGGGCGGTGAGCATGATGACCGGCATGGCCCTGAACCTCTCCTCGGAGCGCAGGGCCCGGCAGATCTCCAGGCCGTCCATGCCGGGCAGCATCAGGTCCAGCACCACCAGGTCGGGCGGGGACTTCCGGATGCGCTCCAGGGCCCGGCCGCCGTCGGCCACGATCTCGGTCTGGAACCCCTCCTTGCCCAGGTAGTGCTCCACCAGCTCGGCGATATCGCGCTCGTCCTCGACGATGACGATTTTTTTAGGCATATCTTCCCCAGTCTTGCAAATATGATAACCGAACAAGGCCGATATGTAAAGGCCTAAAATTGGACTTAACGCCCATTTAACAACAGCCTAACCCTGCCATCACAGCCGGAGGCTATACTTGCGGCAAAAGAAGGGAGCGAGGATGGACGAACCAGTGTGGGACATCAGGAAGACGGCGCATCGGGCCGGACTGCTGGCGCTGCTGGCCATCTATCTGGCGCTGATGGCCGCCATCATCTACGGGAACTCGGCCGGACGGGAGTGCCGCCGCCGGGAACTTCCGTTGAATTCTATCCGCTAGCAAGATGGGACGGGCCGACCTCCACATCCACAGCAACCACTCCGACGGCTCGGCCGGGGTTGAGGCCATCGTCCGGCGGGCGGAGCGGCTGGGGCTGGACGCCATCGCCATCACCGACCACAACGAGATCCGGGGGGCGCTGGCCGCCAGGGATCTGGCAGTCGCTAACGGGCTCGGGGTGCGGGTGATAATCGGCGAGGAGGTCAGCACCTCGGACGGGCATGTGGTCGGACTATTCCTAAGGCAGAAGATACGTCCGCTGCTTTCGGCCGAGGCTACAATAGAGGAGATACGCCGCCAGGGCGGGCTGGCGGTGGCGGTCCACCCCTTTTCCCTGTGGCTGAGGCTTTTCGGCTGCGGCGGGGTGGGGGGCAAGCTGGAATGGCTGCAGTTTTCGGCGGTGGAGACGGCCAACGGCTCGCCCATGGAGGGAATGTCGAACCGATACGCCGCCTGGTTCAACCGGAAATTCACCCGGCTGGCCGAGTTGGGCGGCTCCGACGCCCACACGGTGGAGGCGGTGGGCCAGGCCTACACCGTCTACCCTGGGCGCGGCCCCGGGATGCTGAGGCAGGCCATCTACCACAAGGCCACCCGGGCCAGGGAGGCCGGCGGGCGCCTGGGCGCTGCCGTCTGTTTCATGCGAGATCATCTGGGGGGAAAACTCGACCTCTACGGAGAGAAAGGAGGGTACGTCAGACAGACCAGCCCGACTTAACACTGTTTTAACATAAGGGTAACGCCGGGTAAATAATGGGAAATTATAATTACGAACAACAAAACCTGAGAAAGGGAAAAAACATGAAACCAGCGAAGCAGGTGCTTCTGTCCGCCATCTTCATCGCAGCCCTGGCCTCGGTCGCCCAGGCCCAGGCAAGGCGCCAGGCCCCCGACACGGCCGTGGTCAGCCTCAGGACACAGATGCAGGCACTGACCTCCCAGGTGGCCGCGCTCCAGAACGAGCTCGAGGCCGCCAACCGTAGGCTGACCGAGGCCGTAGAGAAGCCGTCGGCGGCCGAGGAGAAGGCATCGGTGCTGGGCGACCAGCTGGCCGGAATGGACGAAAGGCTTTTGACGGCCGAGAGCGACGTGGCCGGCCTGAAGAAGCTTAAGGTCTCGGGTTACATCCAGGCCCGGTTCGAGCACCTGGACTACGAGAACCTGGCCGACAACGCCACCACCACCACCAACAGCCTGACCAAGTCGGCCTCCACCTCCATCACCGGGTCCCAGGGCCAGAGCGTATTCTACATCCGCCGGGGACGGGTAAAGTTCACCTATACTCCGGGAGCCATGTCGGAATACGTCATTTACTTCGACGCCTCCAAGGACAAGGTGAGCCTGAAGGAGGCCTATGTCAAGCTCAAGGAGCCTTGGACCGGGTACGGCGCCAACCTGACGGTAGGCCAGATGAACTGGCCGTTCGGCATCGAGGTGGAGCGGTCTTCCTCGGTGCGCGAGCTGCCGGAGCGCTCTTTGGTGGTCCGCACCCTGTTTCCGGGCGAGCGGGATCGGGGCGCCAAGCTGTCGGTGGCCGACATCATGCTGGGACCGGCCGCCCTGGGCCTGGACCTGGGCGTCTTCAACGGCTGGGGCCTTGACGACAAGACCTTCACCTGGCAGGACCCCACCAAGCAGAAGGACGTCATCGTCAGGGGCACGATAGATATGGGGTTCCTGGGGCTGTGCGCCTCCTTCTATGACGGGCAGTACTACGAGCCCAGGAGCGTCACCAAGACCTGCCAGACAAACACCACCACCGGGGCCATCACCGAGGTGACGGTGGGCTCTACCAAGCCAGACAAGAGATACTTCAAGGGGAGGATCGGCGGCGGATTGCAGACCTACCAGCAACTGCTACCCTTCGGCGGCACCGCCCTGCTCTCCGAGTACATAATGGGCAAGGAGAAGGGAAAGCCTGTGGCCGGGTGGTACGCCATGCTCAGCCAGAACGCCGGCTCCAAACTCAACCTCGCCCTGCGGGTTGACGCCTACGACCCGTTCGCCAGCGACGACACCACCGAGTACGTGGAGTTCGGCGGGACCACCGATTCACGCAAGTACGACCAGACCATCACCGTCGGCGGGGCCGTCAACTACTGGTGGGACAGCGCGGTGCGGCTGACCCTGGCCTACGACCACATCAAGAAGGACCGGGACATGACCGGCAACATCAGGCCGGCCACCAGGGACGTCAAGGACGACAAGCTGACAGCCCAGGTGCAGATCAGGTTCTAAACGGAAACATAAACTGGCTATAAGGAGGACGATAATGAATAATAGGATCATGGCCGCCGGACTGGTCGCCGTCATGGCGGCCATAGGAGCCGGGCTGGCCATAGGCGCCAAGGCAATCACCGTCAAGGGATCGGACACGCTGCTGCTGCTGGGCCAGCGCTGGGCCGAGGTCTACATGGAGCGCAACCCGGGGGTGGTCATCCAGGTGACCGGGGGTGGCTCCGGGGTGGGCATCGCCGCCCTTATAAACGGCTCCACCGAGATCTGCCAGGCCTCGCGCAACATGAAGGATTCGGAGAAGAAAAAGCTGCGGGAAAGATACTTCTCCCTGGGGGCGGAAATACCGGTGGCCAAGGACGGGGTGACAATCTACGTCCACGAGAAGAATCCAATCAACGAACTGACCCTGGACCAGATCCGGGAGATCTACACCGGAAAGGCAGCAAACTGGAAGCAGTTCGGCGGGCCGGACGCCAAGATCGTGCTCTACGGACGGGAGAACAGCTCGGGCACCTACGTCTTCTTCAGGGAAAAGGCGATGAGGAACGCCGACTACAGCGCCAGCATGCAGAGCCTGCCGGGGACCTCGGCCGTGGTCAACGCCGTCTCCAAGGACCAAAGCGGCATCGGTTACGGCGGGGCGGCCTACGCCAAGGGGATCAAGGAGCTGGCCATAAAGACCGACAAGGGATCGTTCCGGCCGACCGCGGAGCATGCCAAGAGCGGCAGCTACCCGCTGGCCCGGGACCTCTACTGGTACCTGAGGAGCAAGCCCTCGGGCGAGGTCAAGAAGCTGGTGGACTGGATTCTTTCGCCCGAAGGGCAGGAGATCGTCACCAAGGTGGGGTACTTCCCCATCAAATAGGTTTCGACATCACGAGCTTGCCTTCATACCCTCCGCCCGAAGCTCTGGAGCCGGAGCCCAATGGCTCCGGACTTCGGGTTTAAGGAGATAAGGACATGAGCCTCAAGGCATCGCGTTATAAGTACCTGGGACATTCGCTGATCGAGGGCTTCATCAAGCTGAACGCCCTGGCGGCCATCATCGGCATCTTTCTGATCTTTCTCTTCGTCTTCAGGGAGTCGCTGCCCATACTGCTGGATCCCGAGATCCAGCAGTATGCCACCCTGGGCGGTTTCTTCTCGGGTCGGGACTGGCAGCCGGTGTCCGACAATCCCAGGTACTCGTTCTGGCCGATCATCCTGGGGTCGCTCAAGGTCACTCTGATCGCCCTGCTGTTCGCGGTGC
>DHHE01000011.1 GCA_002403115.1 bacterium UBP2_UBA4780
GCCCTGATGACGGCGTTGAGCCCGGGGCAGTCGCCCCCGGCGGTGAGCAGCCCGAAACGCTTGATCTTTTTTCTTTGGCTCATGTCATTATTCATAAGGTTGGGACATGGCGGCCTACTTCGCCTGCCTATGCCGAAGCGAATAATATTCGGCTCCGCGCAGGCTGGCCGAAGCAGCAGAAAATGCCTCAGGCTGCGCAGGCTGAACGCCATGTCCTTACATGGTTTTTATCGCCGGCTTATGATCCCTCAGTACCTCTGCTCCCGGGCGATGGAGGCGATCAGCTCGGCGGCCTTGCGGGCCGCCCGGGGCCGGGCCAGCCTCCTGGCGGCCCGCTTGAGCGCGGCCAGCCTCCTGGGGTCGGACAGGATCTGCTCCAGCCTGTAGGGCACGTCCACCGGATGCATGACCTTGACGCCGGCTCCCTGCTCCAGCAGCATGTCGCTGTTCATGTCCTCCTGTCCGGGGATGGGGTTGATGACCATCACCGGCAGGCCGCAGGCCAGGGCCTCGGCCGTCGTCAGTCCGCCGGGCTTGGTGATGACGATGTCCGAGGACTTCATGTATTCGTCCATCAGGTCGGTGTAGCCCACCGGCTTCAACTTGAAGGGCAGCCCGCGCGACTTGGCCCTGAGGTTTTTCAGGAGCTTGCGGTTCCGCCCGGCCACCGCCACCATCTGGAAGGGGGTTTTGACGGAGCCCAGGCCGTCGACGATATGCTCGATGGGACTGATGCCGAACCCTCCGGCCAGCAGCAGGACCGCCGGCAGGTCCGGGTCCAGGCCGAGCTTGCGGCGGAGCCCCCCCCTCTCCTTTCTCTCCCAGAACACCGGCAGCACCGGTATGCCGAAGTTGTTGACGCGTTCCGCCGGTATGCCCATGGCCATCAGGTGCCGCCGGTTGGCCTCGTCGGCCACGATGTAATGCTCGCACTCCGGCAGTATCCAGTAGGAGTGGAGCCCGAAGTCGGTGGTCACCGTAACCAGCGGCGTGTCCAGCTTGCCCCGGCGCTTCAGCTCGCAGATCAGCTGGGAGGACAGGAAATGGGTGGAGACGATGACGTCCCAGGGCTGTTCCAGGATGAATTTCCGGAACTTGCGGGAGTTCATGGAGTCCAGGAAGCGGCGCACGAAGTCCGGCTTGTTCTGCCTTTTGAGCCGGTCCGAGGTGTTGTAGATGTAGCCGTAGAGCAGCGGGGTCCTCTTGGCCATGTAGAGGTAGACGTCCCGGTAGATCATCTTGTAGAAGGCGGTGGAGAACTGCAGCAGGTCGATGTGAACGGGCTGCAGCTCCCCGGGATAGGCCTTGACCCTTTCCAGGGCCTGCTCCACCGCCCGAGCCGCGATGACGTGCCCGCTGCCGGCCGAGGCCGATATGATGAGTATTCGTTTCATTGGTTTTTATCCCGCAGAGGCGCAGAGCTTTTAAAATGGCAATATCCTATTTATTGCCGTCTATTCCTCAAGCCCATTGACGCACCGGGTTATGCCGTCACGCATAAAGGCCTCGCCGAAATTAAGAAGATAGCCGAGCTTGCATTTTGTCAGCTTAAGATGGGTCTGAACCTGTTTCTTGTGGGCCGCCAGGACCTTCTCCACCGACTTCAACTCGACGATTACTTTCTCTTCGACCAGTAAATCGGCCCTGAAGCCTTCCTCGAACCTGATGTCCTTGTAAATCACCGGGACCGCCTTCTGCGTCTCCACCCTCAGGCCTTTATGCCTCAGCTCATGGGCCAAAATTCCTTCGTAGACGGATTCCAGCAATCCGGGCCCCAATTCACGGTGCACGGCTATCGCCGTATCAACGACTATCGTTCCTATTTCGTTTTCGGTCATACTCTATTTGTTACGTCGTGTCTACATCTGCGCAATAGAGTGAAAGCTCTCGTTTCCGCGAAGGCGCTAACATTCAAAAGAAGAAGCTTCTCTGCGCCTCTGCGGGAGAAAGCCTGGATTCCCGTTTTCACGGGAATGACACCAAGAAAAATAGCCTTTGTGCTTTTGTGTGAGGAAACTCCTGGATTCCCTCCTTCGAGGGAATGACAATTGGGTAAAAGCCTCTGCGCCTCTGCGGGAGAGAGCCTGGATTCCCGTTTTCACGGGAATGACACCAAGTAAAAAGCCTCCGCGCCTCTGCGGGAGAAAATCCCCCTACAGCAGCTTTCGCATGGTCCTGACCACCCTCTCCTGGTCATGCAGGCTCAGCCGATGGTGGAAAGGTATGGCCAGGCTTCGGTCCGCCACCTCCTCGGCTATCGGGAAGTCGCCCCTGCGGTAGCCCAGCCTTTTGAGTACCGGCTGCAGGTGCAGGGCCGGGAAGTAGTGGGCGCATTCAATGCCGCTCTCCCTGAGGCCCATCAGCAGGCGGTCCCGCCCCTTCCCCCGTATCGGCGGTGGCACCAGGACCACGAAGACGAACCAGCTGCGTTCGGCGTCCGGAACGTCGGAAAGCACGGTGAATTCCGGCAGGCGTTCGCGGAAAAGCCGGCGGTAAGTCCCGGCCAGCCTCCTCCGGGTCTTCAGCATCGATCCCAGCCTGGACAGCTGCACCCGGCCCATGGCGGCGTTGATCTCGGACATCCGGTAATTGTAGCCCATCCGGTGGTGGGCCAGCCAGCCGCCCATGAAGCTCCTCCCCTGGTTGCGGTAGGAGCGGATGAGGTCCGCCAGCTTCCGGTCGTCGCAGACGGCCATGCCCCCCTCGCCGGTGGTGATCTGCTTGTTGGGGTAGAAGCCGAAGGCCGCCGCCCGGCCGAAGCTGCCGGCAGGCCGGCCCCGGTACCTGGCCCCCAGGGCCTCGCAGGCGTCCTCGATCATCATCAGCCGGTGGCGGCGGCAGATCCCATCCAGGGCGGCGTAGTCGGCCGGAAGCCCGAAGACGTCCACCGGCAGCACCGCCCGGGTCCTTCTGGTGATCCTGCGCTCGACCTGGGCCGGGTCGATGTTGAGGGTGACGGGATCGATGTCGGCCAGCACCGGCTTGGCCCCCTCGTAAAGTATGCAGTTGACCGAGGCGATAAAGGAGTAGGGCGCGGTGATCACCTCGTCGCCCGGGCCCAGGCCCAGGGCCTTGACGATCAGGTGCAGGGCCGAGGTGCCCGAGTTGAGCGCTATGGCGTGCTTCCGGCCGACCTTCCTGGCGAAGAGGCGCTCGAAGGCGGTGGCCTGGGGGCCCAGGCTGAGGGTTCCGGAGCGCAGGACGCCGGTGACCGCCCTGATCTCGCGTTCGGATATATCCGGATGTGCCAGCTTAATCATAGGTCTCCGTCGATTGGTGTTCATCGCTTTTGTCGGAGCGGTTCGAGAACATCCCCAGATGCACCATCCAGCAGAACATACCCATCCACGACGCCACCAGCAGGCCGAGGGAGGCGGGCCAGGGCAGGTAGAGCATGGCCACCCCCATCCCGGCGAAGGCCGCCGCCACCAGGTACATGACCAAGTCGACCCTCCACACGGAGCGGAGCCTCAGGTACAGAAGGTCGTAGACGTGCTTCCGGTCGCCGGTGAAGATATCCTCGCGGGCTAACAGCCGGCGGAGCATGGCCAGCCCGGTATCCAGAATTGGCAGGGAGAGTATGGAGGCCGCGGCCACCAGCTGGTTGGGCCCGTAGGTCGAGGTCCTCAGGGCCATCCCGGCCAGGATGTAACCCA
>DHHE01000155.1:0-3927 GCA_002403115.1 bacterium UBP2_UBA4780
CACTAAACCCGGAAGAGACGTTTTTGTTTTCCAGTTGGTCATTCGTACCTTATCGCCTCCACCGGGTTCATCCGGGCCGCCTTCCACGACGGGTAGATGGTGGCCAGCAGTGTGATGGCCATGGCCGCAACCGCCACCAGCAGGAAATCGCCGGCCTGCATCTGCACCGGCAGCCGGTCGATGAAGTAGACGTCGGCCGGCAGCTTGACGAACTGGTAGCGCTTCAGCAGCAGGCAGGCGGCCAGCCCCAGCCCCAGCCCCAGCGCCGTCCCGGCCGCCCCGGTCATCATCCCCTGGATGACGAATATCCTCATCACCCCGCCCGAGGTGGCCCCCACCGACTTCAGGACGCCTATCTCGCGGACCTTCTCCATCACCGTCATGATCAGGCTGCTGACGATGTTGAAGGCGGCCACCGTCACCACCAGGGCCAGGATCAGGAACATCACCACCTTCTCCAGCCTCAGGGCCGAGAACAGGTTCCAGTTGAGGTGCATCCAGTCGTTGGTGCGGTACTCCGGACCCAGCTCGCGGACTATGGACCGCCCCACCTCGGCCGCCCGGTAGATGTCGCGGACCTTGACCTCGATGCCGCTTGCCGTCTGGCCCATCTCCAGAAACTCCTGGGCCTGGCTCAGTCCGATGTAAGCCAGGGTGGAGTTGTACTCGTACATGCCCGAGTCGAAGATGCCGGCCAGCCGGAAACGCCTGGCCCTGGGCACCAAGCCTATGGGCGTGGCCCGGGCGGCCATGGGGGAGGCCACTGTGAGGGTGTCGCCGATGTGGGCCTCCAGCCGGTCGGCCAGATCAACCCCCAGCACCAGCCCGGGCAGCCCCCCCTCCTTCTCTCCGAAGTCGTAGCCGCCGGCGATGACGTTGCGGGAGACGTCGGTCACCCCGGCCTCCAGCGCCGGGTCGACGCCCCTGAGCACCACACCGTCGACCTTGGAGCCGCGGGAGATCATGCTCTTGGTGTAGATGAACGGGGAGCAGGCCACCACCTCGGGCAGGCCGCGGATCTTTTTTATCAGCTCCGGATAGCCTTCCATCGGCGCCGTCGGGAATTTAAGCACCACCAGGTGGGCGGTGATCCCCAGGATCCTGGTCTTGAGCTCGGTCTGGAACCCGTTCATCACCGACATCACCACCACCAGGGCCGCCACACCCAGGGTGACCCCCAGCAGGGAGATGGCCCCGATGACCGAGATGAACCCGGTGCGCCTCTTGGCCCGGAAGTGCCTCTTGGCTATGTAGAACTCGTAAGACACTGATACGCCTTTTGCTGGATCCTATATTTTACAAGCCGCAAAACATAACACTTTTGATTTTTCTACAGACTTCCGTAAATTGAAATCGCCATACACCTTGGGCTTAAAGCCTATTTCTCTGAAAATGGTCAAGTAATCTGACAAAGACGTTGACGGATTACTGAACGGAAATCTGTAGTTTCTCGCTATACCCCTAGAATCAATAACCTTGTATTTGTATTCACCATGCTTAACGTGTTTCAGTGGATCATTATTAATAACAACGGTTCTAATTACTGTTTTCCCGTCAATGGGATTTCTCAAAGGCTTTGACCAGCTCATTGCTTTCTTGTCGTCCTTTAGGCCCTGATTGCTGACCGAGATTAAAAGCAAACCGCCGTTAACGAGATGATTGCGCGCGTTTTCGAGGCATGCCTTTTGCTGTTCTCTGTCATGAAGTACGGAAAGGGAGTTGTCGGCAATTATTATCGTGGAATATTTCCTTTTAAGTGAAAGAGACAGGATATTTGCCTTGCGAAAAGAAATGTTTTCCCTGACTTCAACCGGCAGTCTTTTTTTATTGGCTTGTGCCATTGATAGCATTGCCGGTGACAGGTCCACACCAACGCACTTCAAGTCACGTTTTGCCAGTTGGCATAACAGCCTTCCTGTCCCGCAGGCCAATTCCAGCACCGGGCCGCCGGTTTTCCTTGCCCATGTAAGATACCAATTGATTTCCTTTAGGGTCAGTGGGTTTATCTGCTCATAATCCCAGCCAAATATTTCGTATCTATCGATACCGGCTTTTTCGACCATGGCAATGATTTGCTTATTTCTGGATTCCCGTTTTCACGGGAATGACAATGTCAGCGTTTCCGATAGTAATAACTGCTACCTGTTAGTTGTTGTCCGCTAGCTGTTGGTTGTTTCCGGTTTCATGGTCGGAAAGAAAACCACCTCGCGCACCGACTCCGCCCCGGCGGCGATGGCGAAGAACCGGTCGATGCCCACCCCGAACCCGGCGCAGGGCGGCATGCCGTGCTCCAGGGCCTCCACGAAGTCCCGGTCGTAACGCTGGGCCTCGGCGTCGCCCCGCTCCCGCAGCCGGGCCTGCTCCTCGAACCTGGCCCGCTGGTCCAGGGGGTCATTCAGCTCGGAGAAGGCGTTGCCCACCTCGGCCCCGGCGAACATGGGCTGGAAGCGCTGGACGTAGCCCGGCCGGCCCGGGTGCCGCTTGGCCAGGGGAGAGACGTCCACCGGGTGGTCCATCAGGAAGCAGGGCTGGATGAGAGTCGGACGCACCAGCTTCTTGTAGAGCTGGTCGATGAGCCGGCCGCGCCCCAGCTTGGGGTCGGGGGCGATGCCCTTCTCCCTGAGCTTGGGGACGAGCGATTCCAGGGTCGGGAATTGGTCGAGGTCGATCCCGGCCCTGTCCTGTATCAGCTGGCGGTAGTCATGGCGCGGCCAGGGGCGCTTGAAGTCCAGCGTTTGTCCCTGCCATTCGATCTTGAGCGAGCCGAACACCTCCTCCAGCATCCGGCAGTAGAGCTCCTCCACCAGTTCCATCATATCCAGATAATCGGCGTAGGCCCAGTAGCACTCCATCATGGTGAACTCCTGGAGGTGCTGGGGGCTCATCCCCTCGTTGCGGAACACCCGGCCCACCTCGTAGACCCGCTCGTAGCCTCCGACGATCAGCCGCTTGAGGTGCAGCTCCAGGGAGATCCGCAGGTAGAGCTCGATGTCCAGGGTGTGGTGGCGGGTGGCGAAGGGCTCGGCGTCGGCCCCGCCCGGGATGTGCTCCAGCACCGGGGTCTCCACCTCCATGAAGCCGTGTTCGTCCATGTAGGTGCGGAGCGCTTTTATGAACCTGGTGCGCTTGACGAACAGTTCCCTGATCTCGGGGTTGGCGATAATGTCCAGGTACCGCTTGCGGAAGCGGGTGTCGGTGTCCTGCAGGCCGTGGAACTTCTCCGGAAGGGGCAGGAGCGACTTGGAGAGAAGCTGAACCTCGCGGGCTTCGACTGTGACCTCGCCGGTCTTGGTCCTGAATACCGGCCCCTTGATCCCGGCGAAGTCGCCTATGTCATAAAGCCCGAAGGCCGCGTAGGCCGCCTCGCCCACGATATCCTTGCGGACGTAGGCCTGGATGCGGCCGGTGCCGTCCAGCAGGTGGATGAAGCAGGACTTTCCGTGGCTGCGGATGGCCACGATGCGGCCGGCCAGGGCATGGGTCCTTCCCCCGGCGATGAGGTTCTCGGCCTCGGCCAGCACCCGGGCGGCGGTGGCGCCGGCTTCGAACTTGAAGGGATAGGGCTCGACGCCGAGCTTGCGGAGCTCCTCCAGCTTGCGCAGCCGCTCGGCCCGCTCGGGGACCTTCGAAGCTTCCTGTCCGGTCTTTTCGGGATTTGGTTGATCGTTCATGTTAACGAGTAAAAGGGATTAAGATTTCGCGCCTTTCGCGTATTTCGCGGGCAAGGGTATCGATCCAAAACAAAAACACCGGACCTCTTCTCCGGTTCGGTGCCGCCTGGTCGCCCGTTCTCTCTCAGTACCCTGGCAGCCCATCGACCCCGGTTATCAGCCATCGGCCTCGTCGCTTCAGCTTGACGCCCAGCGGGGCCGGGTTGCCGAATTGGCCCAGCAGGTATCCCTGCTGCCCGCCCTTGGAGACCACCAC
>DHHE01000155.1:4082-4798 GCA_002403115.1 bacterium UBP2_UBA4780
GGGCTCCACCACCGGCCGTAGGCCAGCGCCGTGAGGATTATGGCGGCGACAACAGCCGCCGCGGCATATCCCATCCTTTTATCGAACTTCACCCCAACCTTTCAAACCACGGAATATCAAACATTCGAACCCATCAAACCTTGGTGTATCAAGAAAGACAGGTTTCCATCTTCTTCCAGTACTCGCCGATAAGCTGCTCGGCTTTCTCCGCCGTGCCGGCCTCGGCGTTGACGTGGAACATCTCCCGGTTGGGATCCGGGATCACCTGCACCCAGTCCCTGCCAAAAGACAGCTTGAGGCCGTCGATCATCTCCCGGTCCGGCAGGTCCTTGGTCCGCTCGATCAGGCAGCGCAGCACCTGTCCCTTCTTGGAGAAGGGGCAGGGAAAGTTGCGGCGGACCAGGAAGCTTGGGGGGACCTCGGCCGCCAGCCCGCCCAGCCTGGCCTTGGTGACGGCCATCAGCTCCAGTATCTTGACCACCGCCAGCATGGCGTCGAAGGCCGGCTGGAACTCGGGGAAGATGAACCCCCCCTTGCGGCTGATGACGAAGCCCACGCCTTCGGAGGCGGCGGTCTCCATCAGCGACCGGTTGTCGATCCGGCTGCGGACCACCTCCACCCCGTGCTTCTTCCCCATCTCCTCGATGGCCCGGGAGGCGGTCACGGGCACTGCTATCTTTTTATAGCGGCCGCTCCTCATCGCCAGCAGCGAGGCC
>DHHE01000040.1 GCA_002403115.1 bacterium UBP2_UBA4780
CACCTCGATCAGGTCCATGGACTGGGCGTATTCCAGGTAGAAGTGGAGGTCGTTGAAGTTGTTGTCCTCCCCGGCGGCCGGGTGGTTGAACATGGCCGGGCAGCCCTTCGATTCCAGCCATTGGTAGCAGTTGACCAGCTCTCCGGCGGTGTTGAAATAGGGCGAGAGCTCCGTCTCGAAGGCGTTGAGATGGCCGAAGCCGCTGTAGCCCATGTTCCCTATCTCCATCCCGGCCAGGGCCACGAAAACGCCCGGGACCGTCATGGTGTCGGCCACCAGGCGGACATTGAGGTAGTTCTCCGGGCTGATGGTGTACCCCAGGCCGCCGTTGTTGTGGTCGGTCAGGGCCTGGATGTCGATGCCGGCAACGTCCCGGGCATAGGCGAAGGCGGTGTCCGGGGTGCTCTGTCCGTCCGAATACCCGCAGTGGGCGTGGAGGTTGCCGAAGAAGCACCGGTGCTGGGCCGGCGACAGGGAGGGCGAGACCGCCAGTATGAAAACATAGCAGAGCATCCTTGTCATGGCGTCCCTCCTTCCGATCCTTCCCTGATCCTTCCCGCTGCCCGGACGTCCACCGGCGAGTGCTTGGCGATGAAGTCGACCATGGCCTGGCGCACCAGGAAGCCGGTGTCCAGCCAGCTATCGGCCTCGAGGAAAATGCGGTAATTCCCCCCTCCGGCCGCCAGAAAGCTGTTGGTGGCCACCTTGTATTTCTTTTCCGGGTCGACCGGCTGGCCGTCAACCGAGACCGAGACCACCCGGTTCAGGGGCGGCTTTTTGGGGTCGAACACCATCCTCATCCCGCTCACCTGGAAGATGCCGTGCCCGCCCATGACGCTCACCTCCAGGGCCCGCAACAGCTGGTCCCCGGTCATCTCCATGGTGACGATGGTGTTGCTGAAGGCGTCCACCTTGTATATCTGGCGGTAGGTCACCTCGCCCTTGAGGATGTCGTCCCGGATGCCGCCCGAGTTCTGGAAGGCGACATCGGCCCCCACCGCCTCCCTGATGGCGTCGGCCATCATGTTGCCCAGTGAGCTCTCCCGGGGACCGCCGGCCCGTCGCATGTCCACCGCGGCCAGGCCGATGACCGAGTCGAACCCGGCCTCGGCCAAATCGGTCCAGAAATTTATGCGGCGCAGTTCGGCCGTGTCCGGCGTCACCTCCTCGGTGAACAACTCCCGGAGTTCGCTCTGGTAGCCCACTATCTGCCTGGTTTTCGGATCTATCATCAGCTCCAGCTTGCCCACCGTGCTCAGGTGCCCGAAGGTCTGGACGATGATGGTGTGGTTGTTGGGGCATTCGTAGGCCTGGCGCAGGCCGGTGTGGCTGTGGGCCCCGATGATGACGTCGAAGCCCGGCACCGAGTCGGCGATGACCTTGTCCCGGTAGAAGCCCACGTGGTGCAGGCCGATGACCAGGTCCACCCCCTTGGCCCGGAGCGTGTCCAGCCACTGCCTGGCGGCGGGTATTTCGCGGAGTATGTCCAGGCCCCGCATGTTCTCCGGGGTCTGCATGCCGCGCAGCCGCTCGTGGGTGATCCCCAGGATCCCGATCCTCAGGCCGCCCCGCTCCAGGATCTCGAAGGGCCTGAAATGGGCGGGGATGTCCCCGGTGGCCGAATCCACCAGATTGGCCGCCAGCATCGGGAAACCGGCCAGGCCGGCCAGCTCCTGAAGCAGGTCCGGCCCCCTGTCCAGATCGTGGTTGCCGACGGTCATGGCATCGTAGCCCATCCGGTTCATGAACTCGATGATGGCCCGGCCCTTGGAGAACTCTCCGGTGGGCGTGCCCTGGAAAATGTCGCCGCCCTCGACCAGAAGAAACCCCCAGCCGTTCCGCTCAGCCCGCTCCCGCTCCTCGCGGATTATGGCGGCGGCTCCGGCCGCGTTGCCGATGGGCGGCGGGAAGTTGGGGTTGATCCACCAGGCCGACTCGGGCGGCAGGTGGCCGTGGATGTCGTTGGTGTGCAGGATCACCAGCCGCTGCCATTTCTCGGCCCCGGAGAGTATGGGGAAAAGAAATAGTGTTAGGACTATATAAAATATTCTCGGCATCTGCCTATCTCAGCGAAACGGTTACGGAGAGTTCGGCCACGGATTCGGTGACGGTGACTGCGGAAGTTGTCCCGAAGGCCTGCCCGTAGTTGTAGCTGCGCCGCCCGACGTTGGCGCCCACGGC
Source organism: bacterium UBP2_UBA4780 (assembly GCA_002403115.1). Taxonomy (GTDB): domain Bacteria; phylum Edwardsbacteria; class AC1; order AC1; family EtOH8; genus UBA8901. Next base: position 2,182 of record DHHE01000040.1, read on the forward strand.
CACCGCCACCGGCCCGGCCGGCACCTCGGTCCCCAGACCGGCCCGGGCCAGGCCGATGCCGCGGTCCAGGTAGGAGTTGGCGAAGGCCACCCCGAAGCGAAGGGGCAGGCCGCCGGCCAGCCGGTGCTCGATCACCAGACCGTAGCTGTTGACCGGCTGCAGGCGGTGATCGGGATTAAGGTTGTCCTTCAGCCGGTGCCAGGGCGTGTAGGCGTATTCCAGCGACACCGTGGCCGGGAAATCGTTGGCCGGGTAGTAGCTGAGCCCGAAGGTGTAGCCGGCGGGATAGGTGACGCTGCTGCTGGTGTCGGCGTGCAAATCTCCCAGCCGGGCCCAGATGTCGCCGGTAAGCTTGGCAGGGGTGTGGGCCGTTACCCCAAGCGACAGGCGCTTGGCCGGCAGCGCCCAAATGCCCGCTTCCAGCCTGTTCCCCTTAAGGCTCCGGCTCTGGCTGAAGGAAAGTGGCTCCTGGGTTGGATCGTAATAGGTATAGTCCACCCGGACCTCCTGGTGGCCGTGGAGACGGGATAGACCAATACCCAGGGCCAGCCGGGACATCGGGTGGCATGATAACACGCCGGTGAAGCGGTTTATCTGCCCCAGACCGTTGACGGTCCGAAGTTCGGTGGGATAATAGAAGGCGTCCCTGATCTCCTTTCGGTAGTCGTAATCGAACGAGTACTCCCGGGCGTATCCGAAGCCGGCCCCCAGCCTGGGAAGCCCGGCCGGCTTGAATCCGTATCCGGCCGAGAAGCTTCTGGGGCCGTAGTAGAACTGGCTGTGTAGCAGCTCGGTGCTCAGGCCGACCGAGTTGTCGTAGGAGTCGAACACCTCCCGTGTCCGCTTCTCCTGGATCCAGTCGACGGCGCCCGAGGCCTGGGCCGAGACGCCCCGGCGGCCGGCCAGCAGCGCCGGGTTGCCCAGCACCGGGTCCCCCAGGCCGGCCGGCTCCGTCGCCAGGCCCAAACCAGCGGAGGAGTAACCGGAAGCTGCCTGGCCGTACTGGCCGTACTCCAGCAATCCCGCCAGGGCACCGGCGGCCAGCAGCACCGAGGCCACCGATGCGGCGGCTATTCTCTTGGCGTTACCCATCTATGTCTCCTTTAATAATCGATTACCATCTCAGGTCCAGCTGCAGGTCCACCTTCCACAGGTCGCGGGAGTCCATGAAGTCCCGCACCGGCACCCCGGCCAGCCCGGCGTAAGAGTATTCGGATTCGGCACCGTAGATGCCGTTGTAGTAGTAGCGGGTGTCCTTGCCCCGCACCCTGAGCCTGGCCTGCACGTTGTCGGACAGCCGGTCGGAGACCGAGACGTAGTACTTCAGTCCGTCTCCGTACAGGAAGTCGATGCCGGTCTCCTCGAATATCCACTGGGACATGCCGTCGGTGCGCCAGCCGGATACCCCCAGCTTCAGGTCCCATGACGGCGAGAAGTTGTGCTCGAAGTTGGCGGCGATGTATGAGCCGCTCATCAGGACGTCCCCGCCGTAGAGCTCGGAGGGCGTCAGCCTGACCTCGCCGTAGCGCACCTCGGCGTTGATGTAGTCGCGCTGGGTGAGGGTGGCGAAGGTGCGCAGGGTGGTCTCCCGGGTGTTGGAGCGGGTGGGCCAGGCGCTCTTGGGCAGGTTCTTGGCCTGGTACTTCTGCTTGAGCCGGAAGCGCACCGGGAACACCGGCCGGTACTCGATCTCGCCCTGAAATCTGGCATTGTTCACCCCGTGGGCCAGGTTGCGCCAGAAGTCGATGTAGGCCCGGGTCAGCGTAAAATTGCGGCTGATCTGCCATCGGGTCTCCAGGTAGGTGCCGCGCTCGGCCTTGGGTGAAGGATAATTGACCATCTGTCTGTAAATGGGGTCAATCAGGCGGTATTCCTTCTCCAGCACGGTGTCGTCCAGCTTGACCTGCTCCTGGAAGGCCCGACTGTAAGGGTTGTCGTAGTCGACGTCGTAGTGCCGCTGGATCATGAGCAGATAGACCGTCTCGTACTGCAGCCGGCTGGAGAGGACGTAGGCCCTGCCCCCTCCCTGCTGGCTGGCGGCCTCGCCCTCGACCGAGAGGTTGTCAACCACGGTGCGGAAGAACACGCCCC
>DHHE01000047.1 GCA_002403115.1 bacterium UBP2_UBA4780
GACACTATGACGATGGGCAGCAGGGCCAGCATCGAGATCCACGGGTTTTCGTCTATCCGGCCATACTGCTTGTTTATCTTCCCGGCCGCGTGCTGAAGCGCTTCTTCGGGGGTCTTCAGGCCCTTGAGGGCCGGCTGCAGCGCCTCCTCCTCGACTATCGCCCGGCCGGTGAGCCAGGCCACCTCCCGCGGCTCGGGCCAGGCGTATTCTATCTGGCGGTAGGCCCTCTCCAGGCCGGGATACTGCCGGAACTTGGCAACCATCAACTGGTGTCCGAAAGCCGAGCGCCGCACCGGAAGATAGCTTGTCTCGGCCGACCACCGGGCCGTGATGTCTGTCCTGATAAGGTACTTGGCGAACCGCCAGGCCGCCTCCATGGCCCCGGAGTCTTCCTGCCTCATCATGGCCATGTTGGTGCCGGACAGCACCACCGCCTTCCGCCGGGCCCCGGGCAGGGGCGCGATGCCAAGCTGGAAAGGGATCTTCTGCAGGGCCAGGAAGGCCAGCGAGGCCGAGGAACCCTGGATCATGGCCACCCGGCCGGCCAGGAAGTCGTTCTGGTGCTCGAACCCGGTGGTGGTGTAGCCCACCCGGTGCTTGTGGACCAGGTCGGCCATCAGCTGCAGGGCCTCCACCCCCTCGGGACCGTCGAAAGCCGCCCGGCCGCTGGAGTCGAAGACGTCGGCGCCGTGCTGCAGAATCAGGCACTGGAAAAGCCACAGCGAGGTTATGGGGAAGGCCGTGCCCCACTGCTCCGGCCGGCCGTCCCCGTCCCGGTCGACGGTCAGCTTTCTGGCAGCCCCGACGAACCCGTCCCAGGTCTCCGGGAACCGGTCCGGGTCCAGCCCGGCCGCGGCGAACAGGTTCCGGTTGTAGTAGTAGACCGGCACGCTCTTGTTGAACGGCAGGGTGACGACCCCTCCGTTCCGGGAGCACTCGTCCAGCATCACCGGGAAGATGTCGGACAGGTCGGCCGGGTCCAGCCCTCCGGGGCCGGCGATGAAATCCTGGAAGGGCCTGACCGCGTCCTTCTCCAGCAGCTGGCTGGTCCAGGCCTCGTAGGACTGGGTTATCTCCGGCAGGTTGCCGGCGGCGGACGCGGCCATCAGCTTCTGGGAGAGGGCGGTGTAGTTCCCCATGTTGACGGCCGAGACCGCGATGCCGGTCTCCCTGCGGAAGCCGCCGGTCAGGGTGTCCAGGGTGGCCTTGAGCGGCCCGCCCATGACGTGCCACAGGGTGATCCGTCCCCTCTCCTGAGCTTGTGCCGAAGGGGTCAAGGATGATAAAAGACAAGCGGAGCAGGCGGCCAGCGCCAGATATGCGACCGCGTTTTTCGTTTTCCGATTCACGTTTTCCGTTCTCACTCTTTGATTCCGCTGGTGACGAAGCTTTCGGTGATCTGCCTCTGGGCGAACAGGTAGAAGACCGCCAGGGGCAGGATGACCAGGGTCGAAGCCGCCATCAGATGGGGCCAGAATGAACCCTGCTCCTGGGAGAAGTAGGCCAGCCCCACCTGCAGGGGCCTCACCTTCTCGCTGTTGGTGACGATCAGCGGCCAGAGGAAGCTGTTCCAGCTGCCGATCACCGAGAACAGGCTGACGGTCACCAGCACCGGCCGGGAGACCGGCAGCAACACGTGCCACAGGAATCGCAGGTCGCCGGCGCCGTCCATCCGGGCCGCCTCGTACAGGCTCCAGGGCACGGTCTTGAAGTGCTGCCGGATGAGGAAAATGGAGAAGATGTTCACCGTCCAGGGCACCACCAGGGCGTAGAAGGTGTCCAGCCAGCCCAGCTTGGCCAGGATGACGTAGGCCGGCACCAGGTAGACCGGCTGGGGGATCATCATCATCCCCAGCAGGGCCATGAAGGTCAGGTCCCTGCCCTGGAACTGCCGGAAGGAAAAGGCGAAGGCGGCCAGGCACGAGGTCAGCAGCACGCCGGCCAGGGTGAGGACGGTGACGATGACCGTGTTCATGAAATAGCGCAGCAGGGGTATCTGCCGCCAGACCGCCAGGTAGTTTACCCACTGGGGCGCCTCCGGCAGCAGCCGCGGCGGGATCTGGATGGTCTCCGGCTGGGTCTTGAGCGAGGTCAGTATCATCCAGCCGAACGGGAAGACCATGGCCAAAGAGACGGCCGTCAGGGTGGCGTAAAGCGCGATTCGGAACGCCTGTTTGCTCATGGCGCGTAGTAACGTTTTACGTAGCAACGTTGAACGTCCAACGTTACTACGTTATTACGTCCATCCGTCACTGGTAATGCACCCTCTTCTCCAGCACCCGCCGCTGCAGCAGGGTCAGGCCCAGCACGATCAGGAACAGGACGAAGGCGATGGCGTTGGCGTATCCCATCTGCCAGTCGGAGAAGCCCTTCTCGTAGAGGTAGTAGACCAGGGTCCGGGTGGTGCCCATGGGGCTGCCGCCGATCGGCCCCTGCATGGTGTAGACCTGGATGAACATCTGGAACGAGGTGATGCTGGTCATTATCAGCACGTAGAAGGTGGTGGGAGAAAGCAGGGGCCAGGTGACGTTCCGGAAGGCGTGCCACCTCCCCGCCCCGTCCAGCGAGGCCGCCTCGTAGTAGTCCCGGGGGATGGACTGCAGGCCGGCAAGGAAGATGATGACGTTGTAGCCCAGGTGGTGCCAGACGCTCATGATGATGATGGCGCACATGGCCAGGCTGGGGCCGGCCAGGAAGCCGGGCAGCTGCAGGCCCAGGGGCGCCAGGGCGATGTTGGCGATCCCGGCGGATTCCTCCAGCCACATGGAGGGCCCCAGGCCTGTCCATGAGAGGAACTGGTTGGCCACCCCCATCCTGGGGTTGAAGATCCACTTCCAGACCAGGGAGACGGCCACGGTCGAGGTGATCACCGGCAGGAAAAGGGCCAGGCGGTAGGCCGAGGAAAGCCTCAACTTCTGGTTCAATAGAATCGCGACGAACAGGGCGATGAACAGGCTGGCCGGCACCGCGCCCATCACGTAATAGACGGTGTTTACAAGGCTCTGCAGGAACTTGGAGTCTGCCAGGAGGTTGAAATAGTTCCACAGGCCCATGAAGCGCCGGGCCCCGGCCAGCCCCCAGTCGAAGAAGCTCATGGCCACCGCGTAGCTCATGGGCAACAGGCGGAAAACCGCCATCACCGCCAGGACCGGCAGCAGGAAAAGCCATGCGGTGTTTATGTTCTTGGGAGCTTTCATCGGCCGGTTTCAAACAGTAAATGATAATGCATAAACGGCCCAAAGTCAATATGATAGCATAATAAAAAACGAGGGAGGAATTCGCTTCCCCCCTCGTTTTCCGGGTCTTTTTGCCCTATCTGACGACCATGGCCCGGCGGGTGATGTTCTGGCCGTTGGCCGAGAGTTTCACGAAGTAGACTCCATTCGGCACCATGCTCCCCCGGTCGTCCCTAAGTCTCCAGGAGACCGAATGGCTGCCGGCCGTCTGGTTGCCGTCGACCAGGGTGGCCATCTGCTGGCCCAGGATGTTGAACACGGCCAGGTTGACCCGGCCCGGCGCCTGCAGGCTGTACTGGATCTGGGTGGACTTGCTCACCGGGTTGGGGGTCACCGGCTGCAACGAGAACCTGGCGTTGGTCGAGCCTGACGGCGAGCCGGCCACGCCGGTGACCGAACCCCAGGTATTGCCTACGGTGATTCCGTCGATTGTGGCGTTGGGCGTGTTACTCCCTTGCCTGATTGCTATACGTGCCAGGCTGTCCGGGTCGTTCCCGGCCGCGGTTGAAACAATCAAGTCCGGAGCAGGTTCGGAGCCTGGAATTGCTGGGTTGACCCAGAACCTGGTCGTATCATTGGTGGTCCCGCTGGAGTTCATCGAATGCCTGATAACCCCCAAGTAGGTGATGCCCGTGGAATACTCGGAAGACGACCAAACGGTGGAGTTGCCGGCAACGCCACTTATGCGGATACCCAGTCTGAAGTCGGAGCTGGTAGAACCCATCTTGATACTGAGCCTGTCGGCGAACGAGGATGTGCTTGTTGGCGGCAGCAACGCAAGAAAATAATCCCCGTTGGTGCTGGTGTCAGCGGGTATCCCGGTGGTATTGGGTATGGTGAACAGGAAAGAAACGTACACCTCGCTGCCGACGGGTTGTGAGGCGAACTGGCGGTAGGCGTCTTCGGCTGAGGATCCGCCGGTGGAAACGATCTCTATTTTGTTTCCAACATCGGACGCCGGGTACTCGAGGTAACTGAGGCTTCCTTCAGAGACCTGGATGTTCAGGCCCGATCCCGAGAAATGCACCCAGTTTCCGCCGCTGCCGGCCACCAAGTCGCCGACGGAATATTCGAAATTCTCCGTCATCACCTGGCCGAGGGCCGGAATCGCTGCCAAGAACGCCACCATGATGGCAACCAAACTCAATTTCTTCATTTGGTTTCTCCTTTTTTGTTATGTTTATTTATATTATACACCTTTTCGCCGATTTGTCAAGGTTATTTTACTCATGGCATTTGATATTTCATTTGGTACCCCTGGGCCGATTCGAACGGCCGGCACGCGGTTTAGGAAACCGCTGCTCTATCCATCTGAGCTACAGGGGCATAGGTGATTTTTTCCTTAGCCCCCGTCAGCGAATGGCTCTATACATCCACGGACGACGAAGCCTTGGCGAAGTCGTCTGAGCTACAGGGGCGAAGCTTGGATGGATTATAGCAGAAAACTTTCCGGTTTTCAAGCGGCCCCTGTGCGCCCGTTGCGGAATGCCGCTGTCAGCGCAGGCGCAGAAGCTTGCCGGAGGCCCTGTTTTCCCCGGCCTCTCCGCCCGCGGCGGTCAACCGGTAGAAATACACACCGCTGGACACCTTCCGGCCCCTCCCGTCCCGGCCGTCCCAGACCGCCTGGTGCCGCCCCGCCCGGTGCTCGCCTTCCGCCAGGGTCCTCACCTCCTGCCCCAGGACGTTATACACCTTCAGGCTGGCCGGCCCGCCCTTTGCTATCTGATAGCTGATGGTCGTTATCTGATTGAAGGGGTTGGGCCGGGCCGCCCCCAGGGCGAACTCAGACCTGCCGCCGGGATAGTAGTCCAGGCTCACCGGGCCGTAGTAGCTGCGCTTGCCGGACAGCTCCACCTCGCACAGCCGGTACCAGTAGGTGCCCGCCTCCAGTTCCTCGCGGTTTGCGTACTCGTAGTCGTGCTGCTGGCTGGTGGTGCCCTGGCCGGGCAAGGTCCCTATTTGCGCATAGTTTTCGTCCGCCTTGACGGAGCGCTCGATCTCCCAGAGGTAGGTGTCCTCCTCGCTCTCGGTCCGCCAGCGGAGGGCTACGGAGTTGCCGGTTTGCTGAGAGGCGGTAAAATACGCGAGCGAAACCGCCAGCGGACCCAGGCTCACCGGCGATGTCAGGCTGCTGCTGTCCGCAAATCCGCCGTAGTAATATTCGACGTACCGTGTCTGCCCGGGGGATTTGGACTCAATCTCAAGGTCGATGCAGATCTTGTCGCCGGACGCAACCGTGAAGGCGACGCCTGCTGCTGTTATGGTTTGGAGGGACTTTGTTGTGCCTATTTCTACCGTATGGGTTGTCACCGGAACGATGGTGTCGCCGAAGGAATCGGTGGCGAACATCCAGGAATAAACCATGTACCGCACGAATGCGTTGTTAGCGGGCGAGCTTTCCCAGTTGAAAATCCGGATGGTCCAAGCGCCGGCAGGGACGCTTTGAGCGGTAAGTGACGGCGAGGTGAAGGTGACGGCCCGGTAATGGTACCAGGTCCCGACGGTCAGCGTGCAGACGGCTGATTCGGTTGCGAAACCGTAGTTAGCGTCCATGACCCTTCCCCGCCAATTTCCGCCCTGAAAGACATCCCCGGTCTGGTGGCTGTTAGGCATGGGTTCGACCGGCGGCACGGAGGCGTCCCGGAAGTAAAGCCTGGTCTGCGCCTGCATTATGTGGGCTGCCGCCAGGACAAGATAAGCCGCTGGCATAACGAATTTGAGCAACTCTTCACCTCCGATTACATGCCGCATTCATAAGCTGTCCATTTGCATGATAACATGCCGTTTGGGAGGAAGCAAGGGGCTTATTTCACTTAATGCAAAGAATTTTTCTGGTGGCAACGAAATCCCCTGATTCCAGCCGGTAGAAATAGATCCCGTTGGAAACCCTCAAGCCCCGGCCGTCCCGGCCGTCCCAATGGACCTGATGCTTCCCCGCGTTCCGGTCGCCCTCAGCGAGGCTCCTCACCTCCTGCCCCAGGACGTTGTAGATCTTGAGGCTGGCCGGCCCGCCCTTTGCTATCTGATAGCTGATGGTCGTTATCTGATTGAAGGGGTTGGGCCTGGCCGCCCACAGCGCGAACTCAGACCTGCCGCCGGGATAATATTCCAGGCTCACCGGGCCGTAGTAGCTGCGCTTGCCGGACAGCTCCACCTCGCACAGCCGGTACCAGTAGGTGCCCGCCTCCAGCTCCCCGCTGTCGGTGAACACGTATTCATGCGGCTGGCTGGTGGTGCCTTGTCCGGGGACGGAGCCTATCTTCGTAAAACCCGAGTTTGCGTTTCCGGAGCGCTCGATCTCCCAGAGGTAGGTGTTCTCCTCGCTCTCGGTCCGCCAGCGGAGGATAGGTTGATCAACGTTATTTAGCGAAGCCATAAACAAGGTAAGCTCAACGGCTAATGGGGGGTATTCGCTCAAGTCATTTAATACTCTAAAAGCAGCTACAGGATTGTTCGGTGTTACTTCTATGTGAATATTTTCATACATGGCAGTATCTCTGCCCGCCACGCAAGGAGCGCCGCTGCCCAGCTCTGTTCGATATATCCTGTTCATTTTGTAATTGAACTTGATTGTATCTGGGTCGGATAAAAGGGTGTCTCGGGCCGCTTGATGAACATGCCCGTAGCTATTGCCGTCGCCAACGGGGATTACCGTTATCATCGGATTGAGGTCTGTTACCCATTTAAGGCCGCTCGAACCGTCGCTTCCATGGTGATTAGCTTTTAGAACCGAGATTCGGCCGCCCAGATCTGAAGAAAGTATGTTTTCTTCGGTTTTGGTAATATCTCCGCATAACACCATTTTGAATTTGTCAGCGTAGTTGATCAACAATCCCAAGGATCTCCTGTTTTCCCTGTCGACTGAAGCCGTGTTTGGTAATATCGCTACAGAATCGCCGGAAAGAGTTTTACCATTATAGCAAATGACTTTAATATAGGCACCATAACCGATATCGAATGTATCGCCCAGGGATACCGAGAACCGCTTGCCCGGGAACTTTGCGTTAATAGCATTAACATATGGTTCCCAAGTAGTGTAAATGGTGTCCTTGTTCCCACGATCGAAACCGCCACGATTAAGTGAAGTGAGGTTATTTATTACATACTCGACTCCGCCAAGATGGTCACTGTGATAATGAGAGATAAAAATGTAATCTAGATTTTTAGTGTTAGTTCCAAGGTCTATGCTGTCTTTGATGTAGTTTAATACTTTTACACCATCTCCGCTGCTCCCTGCGTCGATAATAATCCTTTTACCTGAAGGCGATTTTATAACTGTTGCGTCGCCTTGTCCGACGTTAAGCGTGGTAATATACATCGGTGGAGCTAACGGATCTACCGTGGTGGTGAAGTTGAATGGATTGCTGCATGGCCCAGAAACTATGTCGTATCCTTCAAGATCCCTTGCCTGTATGATTGTAAAGATATAGTTTTCCCAGTAGCTGAAGTTAGTGTGGCTCAACGTCACCGTGTCTTGGGTCGCGTTCCACGAGGCCGACCAGCCGCCGGGGTTGGGCGTGCAGGTATAGGCTAGGGACGGGGTGTTCATGGGTTCGGAGAAGCCGATCCTTATCGGTTCGCTGATAGACACGCCGGTGGCCGAGTCGGCCGGAAAGGTTCCGACGATGCGGGGAATGGAGACTCCGTTGAAGGGTATCAGCCTGAAGTCGTCCACTGCCATCCCGTCGTCGGCGCCGGCGGCGTCGGTGTCCAGCCACCTGATCCTGAAATCGGCACCATTGCCGATGCTCAAACCGCTTATTGAAGACCAGAGATGGGATCGATACCTGCCTGCATTGCCGTTGCGGGCCGCGTTGCTGCCCGTAGAGGTAACGCCAGTTGTATCAGGCGTGACGAAATTAAGCGCAGGATAGGCAACCCATGAGCCCTCCGAGGTGCTGATCTCGAACTTCAGGGAATCGTACCTTTGCAGGCCCAAGCGCCACAGCTCCCCCCAGTAAGCAATGTCGATCGCCTGAAGAACACCACCGGTGTTGTTTGTGAAGACGGCACTTATGGTTGGCATCAGACTGCTGCTGCGTAAACCGCCGAAGGCTCGGTCTATGCTGTCGTTTTGGCCGTAGCTATAAGCGTTGCCGGTGTTAAGCCCCCCATTGTTGGCGGCGTAGCCGTAGTTGGCGGAGCTTCCCTCCTCCCGGTAGTTCCATCCCGTCGGCAGGGTTTGGGCGGCGGTGTCAAGGGTGTTGAAATTCTGCGAGTTGGCGGCCCCCAGGGTCGTCAGGCTGATGGAGCCGGACATGGACTTGGTGATGCGGTATCCGGTCGGAAAGTCGGAGGTCAAATAGTTCTCGCAGTTGTCCGGGCCGTTGTACTCGAAGACGGCGAAATGGTAGGTGGTGATGCCGTAGAGCTTCCTGACGTTGACCGAGGACCCGGCCCCCTTGTAGACGACATAGCCCGAACCTACCGAAGAGCCCTTCCCGAAGGAATCCTGGGCCGCATAGAAAATCCCGTCGCTGGGAACGCCGGTCACCTGGTTTTCGCAACGCGCCACCACCAGGCAGCCGGTCCCGTTGCCCCTGGTCCAGCCGACGGTCATCTTCAGGCTGTCGACGTTGCTGAAGGAGATGCCGGACGCCTGAACCGTGGGCTCGCTGTCCACCGCCCTCCCGTAGACCGTCCGGTACCGGGTGACGGTGCCCATGCTGGTGTGGCTGATGCTG
>DHHE01000002.1 GCA_002403115.1 bacterium UBP2_UBA4780
CCAGACGCGGAAGGTATTGACTTGGTGAGGATTTGATGCTATAAATATGATTATGCGTCGCTTTCTGACGATACCGCTGGCGGCTCTGGCCGCGGGCGCGCTTTCCGGCCAGACGCTGGAACACCGGATCAGCTTCCCGGACGCCAAGGTGGCCGAATCCGGCATCAGCGGTTACGACCGGATTACCATTACCGGCCTGCCGCTTTCGAACATCCCGGGCGCCCCCCTGCTGCCGGTCAAGTACGTCAATTTGTTGCTGCCGCCGGGCGCCCGGGCGGTGTCGGTGGATGTCGTCTACAGCGACGAAAAGAGAATGGAGGGCGCATTCCTCCCGGCCCCGGGGCGCAGGGAGACCCCGCTGTCCGAAAAACCGGGGAAACAAGCTCCGGGTCCGGACCGGGCCATCTACGACAGCCGGGAAGCGTATCCGGCCTCGCAGGCCGAACTGGTCCACCAGGGGAGCATGGGGGGGCTGGGCGCGGCCACGGTCAAGGTGTACCCGGCGCGGTACCGAGGGGCGGAGCGCGAACTCCTCCGCAGCACCGAGGTCGTCATCTCGCTGAGGTTGGCCCGAGGCAACGGTCCGGATCATAACGGCGGAAGAGGCGCCATCCGGGAACTGGCGGGCCGGCTGGTCGAGAACCGCCGGGACATAGATGCCTGGTATCCCGAGGTCCGGGACAAAAGCGGCAAGAACGGGTCATGCGACCTGCTGATAATAACCGGCGCGCCTTTCGACACCGTGCTGCTGCGCCTGGCGAACTGGAAGTCCAGCCGGGGTCTGGTATCCAAGATCATCACGACGGACAGCATCTATTCCGGCTATCCCGGGTCCGACCGGCAGGAGAAGATCAGGAACTATATCCGCGAACATGTCCAGACCCTGGGCGTAAGTTATGTGATACTCGGAGGCGACACCGCGGTGGTCCCGGCCCGGGTGACCTATGCCATGGCCAGCGGCTACGACAGCCTGGCCCCGGGCCGCGACAGCCTGAGGGCCGATCTCTACTATTCGGACCTGGACGGAACCTGGGATGCCAACGGCAACGGTCTTTACGGCGAGATGGCCGACAGCGTCGACATGTACCCGGACGTGGTGGTGGGCCGGGCGCCGATCAACTCGGTGGCCGACGCCCAGACCTTCGTCCGCAAGGTCATGGAGTACGAGCAGGGGGCGATGTCCGACTTCCTTGACAGGGCCTCGCTCTGGGCCGAGATGCTTGACTACGAGACCGATGGAGCGGCCGCCGCCCAGATACTGGACCGGGACCATCTGACCCCGTACTTCAAGCCGGCCGAGAAGCTCTACGAGACTTCCGGCAACCAGACCCGGGCCTCGACCCTGGACGCCTACCGGCAGGGGAGGCACCTTGTGAACCACGTGGGCCACGCCTGGTATACTTCTATGAACGTAGGGCCGGGGTTCACCGGGGTTCACGAGATCCGGGCCGGGGACTTCGACACCATACCCACCGGAGGGCGCTGGGGGATCATCTATTCCATCGGCTGCATGCCGGCGGCCATCGAGCGCAGCTGCCTGGCCGAGCGTTACGTCAACAGCCCCCAGGGGGGCGGGGCGGCCTTCATCGGAAACTGCAGCTACGGCTGGTACCTGCCCTACTTCGCCGGCTACGGCTCGTCCGACCTCTACAACCAGCAGTTCTTCCAGAAGCTGCTGGCCGAGAACTCGCCTTCGCTGGGCATGGCCCATGCCGCCGCCAAGGCCCAATTCATCGGGGCCGCCCAGGGGGAGAACGAGTTCCGCTGGATCATGTACGGCCTGAACCTGATCGGCGACCCCACCCTGGCGGTGTGGACCGGGGAGGCGGAGAGCCTGGGGGTCCTCTGTGCGGACAGCCTGACCGTCGGCCAGAACAGCCTGGCGGTGGCGGTCCTGAAAAACGGTCGTCCCCAGGCCGAAGCCGCGGTCACGATCATCGGCGACTCGACTTACGGCCTGGCGCTGACGGACGGGACCGGGCACGCGCTGGTGCCGGTCCTGCCATCAGCGGGGGATACGCTGAAGTTGACGGCCACGGCCCGTAACTCCATCCCGTTCGAAAAAAGCATCCCAGTTTTCAGCTCGGGAGCGCAAGTCTCGCTGCTGGGCTGGCAGGCCGCCGAGCTGGCCGGCAACGGCGACGGGCTGGCCGGGCCCGGGGAGGAGATAGCCCTTTCGTTCTGGCTGAAGAACACGGGCAGCCAGGGCCTGGGCGACAGCCTTAATATTGCCCTTTCCCGGTCAGATTCCAATTCTGTTTTGCTTGACAGCGCCTTCTCCATGGCCGCCCCGGCGCCGGGGGAGAGCCTATGGACGGGACCGGCCGCCAGTTTTTTGGCCGACTCCGGCCTGGCGGACGGCGACGCGGCTGCGTTCAATCTGACGGCCATGGACAGCGCCGGAACTTTTTGGAACTTTGCGGTGGGCGTGCCGTTGGCGGCCCCGCGCCCGGCTTTCGCCGGCTACTCGGTTGACGACCGGTCGGGCAACGGCAACGGCGTGCCCGAGCCCGGGGAAACGGTGACGCTCTATGTAGAGATGACGAACAAGGGCGGGGCGGCCCTGGAGGGAGCCGCCATCCGTTTGACGTCAGTCGATCCCTATGTGGCCGTAACCGACAGCAGCGCTTTTCCGGAACCCCTTCTAGCGGACTCCAACGGCTCCTATGCCTTCCAGATATTCGTCGACCCGGCCATGCCGGGACCATGGAGAGCCCCGGTTTTCGAAATACGCTGCGAATACGAATGGAAGGAGTGGCGGGATTCCTTCTCGGTGGCCGCGGGACAGGTGGGCCTGACCGACGATATGGAAACTGGCTCCCCAGGATGGCAGGCAGACGGAGGCTGGCACCTGTCAGGCATCCGCAGCCACTCGCCAAGCCACAGCTGGTACTTCGGATCGGAGACAGACACCCTGGCGCCGCAGTACAGCGTGGACACGCTGGAGTCGCCTCCCTTCGCAGTCGGCCCCGGCTGCAGCCTGGGCTGGTGGCAATGGCACGACTTCGTCCCTGGCTGGAGCTGGGGGGTGGTCGAGATCTGCGGTGGATTCGGGGCCAGGCTGCTGGAGGTGGTGGAGGGCCGGAGCGCGGGCTGGACGTACTCGGGCCACGACCTCTCGCGCTATCCGCCGGGGACAGTCCTCAGCCTGCGCTTCATAGCGGTCTGCGACAGCGTCCGCAGCGAGGGGTGGCACATAGACGACGTCAACGCGTTCGGTCCGCCCTCGGGGACGGCGGCCGAGCCTCCAGCCGCCGGCCGGCCAACATTCGCGCTGCACACCGGCCGGCCCAATCCGGCCTCCAACCGGGCCGCCATCAGCTTCTGCCTGCCTCAGGCCGGGCAGGCCAGCCTCAAGGTCTACAACGTCCAGGGGCAGCTGGTGCGGACACTGGTCAACGGCGCCAGGAAAGCGGGCGCCAACATCGCGGTGTGGGACTGCCGTGACGACCGGGGCCGGGCGGTGGCTGGCGGCGTTTACCTGTACCGGTTGAGCGCGGGCGGCTTCTCCTCCACCCGACAAATGGCGGTCATCAGGTAGCTTCAAGCCTCCCGGAGGCCGGATCCATGATCCGGCCTCTTTTAGTTCGGGCCGCGGCGTCCGGGGCGCAGGGCCGGATAAATCGAAGTTCCAGACTATTTGACATTCCCCGGCCGCTCTTGGTATAATTAAAGTCCGACAACCCATTACAAGCACACCTTTTTCTTGCGGAGGCCCTCGTGAAAAATTACACCCCGGACCTGATCCACAACATTGTGCTGGCCGGCCACGGCGGTTGCGGCAAGACCACCCTGGCCGAGGCCATGCTCCACACCGCCCGGCCCAACGAGCGCCTGGGCCGGGTGGACGACGGCAACTCCACTTTTGATTTCGATCCGGACGAGACCGCCCGCAAGATATCGATATACTCGGCCCTGGCCGCCTGCGAGCACGGGGGCAACAAGATCAACATCATCGACACCCCGGGCTACGCCGATTTCGCCGGAGATGTCAGGGCCGGGATGAGGGTGGCCGACTGCGCCCTGATCGTGGCCCAGGCGGTGGCCGGGATCGAGGTGGGGACCGACAAGGTCTGGAGATACGCCGAGGAGATGAAGCTGCCCAGGGCCATATTCGTCACCCGGATCAAGAAGGAGCATTCGGACTTCTACAAGACCCTGGAGCAGGCCCAGGAGATGTTCGGCCACCAGGCGGTGGCCATGACCCTGCCCATCGGGGACCAGCTCAACCTCAAGGGCGTGGTGGACCTGGCCCGGATGAAGGCCCTGATGGAGGACGGGACCAAATCGAGCGAAGCCGAGATCCCGGCCGACATGGCGGAAAAGGCAAAAAAGCACCGCGAGAAGCTGGTGGAGGCGGTGGCCGAGTCCGACGACGCCCTGATGGAGAAGTATCTGGGGGGCGAGGCGCTGTCCGAGACCGAGATATCCGAAGGCCTGAAGAAGGGGATAGCCGGGGGAAGGGTCATCCCGGTCTTCGCCGGCGACGGCCACCAGCTGGTGGGCGTCAAGCCGTTGATGGACGCCGTCGTCAGTTACTTCCCGGCCGCCTCGGCCCAAGCCGAGGTGGTCGCGTCCAAGTCCGGCGGGGACGAGCAGGTGGCGGTGCCCTGCCGGGAGGACGGGACGCCGCTGGCCTTCGTCTTCAAGACCTTCATCGAACCCCACGCCGGCAACCTCAACTTCTTCAGGGTTTACTCGGGATACCTGGAGACCGGGCAGGACCTCTACAACGCCAACGACAGCAAGTCGGAGAAGGTCGGCCAGCTGTTCCACCCCCTGGGCAAGGACCGCACCGACGCCGGCCGGGTGACGGTGGGCGACATCGGCATCGCCGTCAAGCTCAAGGAGACCGGCACCGGCGACACCCTCTGCCCCAAGGCCAACCAGCTGGTGCTGCCGGGGATCATCCTTCCCAAACCCTCCATCTCCGAGGCCATCTCCACCAAGACCAAGGACGACGACGCCAAGATCGGGCCGGCCCTGGCCAAGCTTCACGAGGAGGACCCGACCTTCACCTACGGCTTCGTGCCCGAGATCCGGCAGACGCTGATCAACGGNNNNCCCCGGATCGCCTACCGGGAGACCATCACCAAGACGGTCCAGAGCGTCGAGTACAAGCACAAGAAGCAGACCGGCGGACACGGCCAATACGGCCACGTGGTCATCCGGCTGGAGCCGCAGCCGCGCGGGGTCGGTTTCGAGTTCGTCGACGAGATAGTGGGCGGGGTCATCCCCAACAATTTCATCCCCTCGGTGGAGAAGGGCATCAAGGCGGCCATGAACGAGGGGGCGGTGGCCGGCTACCATATCGTGGACGTGAAGGTGGCCCTGCACTTCGGCAGCTACCACGACGTGGATTCCTCCGGCACCAGCTTCGAGATCGCGGGATCGGGCGCCCTGAAGAAGGGGATGCTGGAGGCCGGGCCGGTGCTGCTGGAGCCGCTGGTCAAGCTGGAGGTGGCGGCGCCGGATGAATACGCCGGGCAGGTGATGGGCGACCTCAACTCCCGCCGGGGCCGGATCCAGGGGATGGACTCGGGCAAGGGGGCCCAGGTGATCAAGGCCACCGTCCCCCAGGCCGAGCTCTACAAGTACTCCACCGCCCTGCGCTCCATGACCCAGGGGCGGGGCAGCTTCGAGATGGAGTTCTCCCACTACGAGGAGGTGCCCTACGAGATCACCCAGAAGATCATCGCCGAGTCCAAAAAGGAGAAGGAGGAGGCCAAGAAGTGACCTCCAAGCCGGATGTCATGCTGAGAAGGGCGTCCCGCCCTGCAAGCTGAAGCATGATAGCGTCACCCTTCAGCGGGCATGGCTTGGTGTTTGACTCAGGGTGACAGCCTGAAAGGAGACCGCCCCGGAAACGGGGCGGTTTTCTGTTGCATCAGCGACTTTTTTGCGCTATCATACAGGAAAGAAGACAATGTTAACGAGCGAGAAGGCCATGCCGGAAAATCACCCACTTAGCCCTGGGGAATGGAAGGATCTCAGGGAGCAGGTATTCGTGCTGCTGGACATTGCCTGGGACTACAGCGTCAACGTGGCCACCCTGGAGCAGACATCCGTGAAGCGAAAGCCACAGGAACCGCTGGCCGAGTACAACAAGCGCTCCCGTCAGGTCTACCAGGAGCGTTTCCGGGAGACCAAGGGGAACAGCTTCGACAGGATGGTGAAAGTGCTGGGCTACCTCAAGCGGCTGGGCCTGCCCCGGGAGCTGTGGCCCAAGGAGACGGAGTTCAGAAACATCACCGGAGAGGGCGATGGATAGTTCCGGAAACCGAACGCGGATGCCGCAGATCCAACGGATTTTCACGGATCGATCTTTTCCAAAGAGGCAAGGCTGTTGAAGGAAAAACCAAAGCTGTCAATGATCTTCACCGGCGGCACCATCGCCATGAAGCAGGACCCCGGCCGGGGCGGGATAGTGCCGGCCCTCAAGGGACGGGACATAATCCGGCAGGTCCCGGGGCTGTCGGGGCTTTGCTCGATCGAGGTGCTCGACTTCGGCCAGTACCCCGGGCCGCACATGACCCCGCGCCTGATGCTCGACCTGTCCAAGCTCGTCAGGAAGTGCCTTAGAAAGCCTGGCGTGGCCGGGGCGGTGGTCACCCACGGCACCGACACCCTGGAGGAGACCGCCTATCTGCTTGACCTGACGGTGGGGTCCGGCAAGCCGGTGGTGGTGGCCGGGGCCATGAAGGACTGCACCGAGCTGGGCTGGGACGGCCCCGCCAACCTGCTGGGGGCCG
>DHHE01000102.1 GCA_002403115.1 bacterium UBP2_UBA4780
TTTAAAAAACTTGACATAACCCGGTAAAATGGTATATACTTATTGTTCTTAGGGCTTTTGGCCCATTCCAAGAAACGGAGGTGATTTTTACGAAGGTCTCCATAGACCGAAGCGATTCGTTCGACAAGGCTCTCCGCGCCTTCAAGCGCAAGTGCATCAAGGAGGGTCTGCTGGCCGACATGCGCCGGGGCGAGTATTACGTCAAGCCCAGCATCCGCAAGCGCCTGAAGTCGGCCAAGGCCCGCAGCCGAAAGGCCCGTTACGGGATGTAAAACCTGTTGATCCCTAAGGACCCCGCCATCCGGCGGGGTTTTTTACTGGCTTGACGTCGTTCCATTATAAAAACATCGGATCCAAGCCGTATCCATCCAGTCAACCAAGGCTCCTGTGATCCACTAATACTCCTGCCTTCCTGCCTGTCCGCCGGAGCTTCAGCGAAGCTTCCTTATGAAAAGCCCGGTGCGCGCTCATCTATAAAGCAGGTACCACACCAACGCCCCGTAGACCAGGATGTCCCCCAGTATCCAGGGATCGGTCAGCAACGCCCGCTCCGGCTGTTCGCCCCCCTGCCGCCGGTATACCAGGAACAGGTAGCGGAAGATTCCGAACACCGCCAGGGGCACGGTGTACTTGAGGTCGGACGTCCCCAGCCTGGCCACCGTCTCCGGCCACAGGGTGTAGAGGCCGTAGCAGACCACGGCCGCGGCGGCGGCCACCGCTATCATCTGGTCCAGCAGCTTCTCCGAGTACTGGCCCAGCACCGGACGGGCCAAGTTCTCCCCGTCCCCGGCTGCTGCCAGTTCCTGCCGGCGCTTGGCCAGCGCCAGGAACAGGGAAAGCAGGATGACGCACACCAGCAGCCAGTCCGAGATGGGAACCCCGATGGCCTCGGCCCCGGCCGCCGCCCTCAGCACGAACCCGGCCGCGATGGCGAACACATCGATGATGACCACCCGCTTCAGGTAGAACGAATAGGCGGCCATCAGCGCGGCGTAGCCCAGGGCGGTGGCCCCGAAGGCCGGGGACAGGAGCCAGGCGCCGGCTATGGACCCGGCCCCCAGGACCGAGGCGGCCGCGGCCGCCGTCCCCGCCCCCAGCCTGCCGCCGGCAACGGGGCGGTTTCTCTTGACCGGGTGGCCGGCGTCCCGCCTCCGGTCGGCGACGTCGTTCATCAGGTAGCCGGCGCTGGACAGCAGGCAGAAAAGCCCGAAGGCCAGAAAGGCGCCGACCACCATGGCCGGGTCCAGGAGGTTCTGCGAAAAGACGAGCGCCGCGAAGATGACGACGTTCTTGACCCACTGTCCGGGCCGCATGGATATGACCACCTGCTTCAGCACCCCTCGTCCTCCCCTGCCGTTGTGGCGCGGGCCGCCCTGAAAAGCGCCGTGAATTCCCCTATAGACAGGCTCTCCGCCCTGCGGGAAAGATCGAGCCCGCTCCTCTCGCCGATTTTCGAAACCGTCCCCTTGTCCGCTTTAAGCGCCTGCCGCAGACCGGCCCCCAGGGTCTTCCGGCGGTAGCTGAAGCAGGCCCTGACGAATGCGTGGAAATGGCTCTCCTCGGCCGGGGCCAGCCTCCGCCGCGCCAGGGGCGCCAGCCTGACCACGGTGGAAACCACCTTGGGCGGCGGCAGGAACGAGCCCGGCCTGACGTCGAAAAGTTTCTCGACCTCGGCCTTGGCCTGAATGAATACCGACAGGGAACCGTAGTCCCTGGTCCCGGGCCCGGCCGCCATCCGCCAGGCCACCTCGCGCTGTATCATCAGCACCATCCGGCTGAAACGATCCCGGTTCTCCAGCAGGCGTTCCATGATCGGCACCGCCGCGTTGTAAGGCAGGTTGGATACCGCCACCGCGCGGCCGCCTACCGGCAGGCCCAAGGCGGACGTGACGGTTTCGAGAAAGTCGCCCTGGATTATCCTGACTCGCCTCCGACCGTGGTACCTGGCCGCCAGCTCCCGGGCCAGGTTGCGGTCCAGCTCCACCGCCACCAGCCAGCCGGCCCGCTCCGCGATAAGATCAGTGAGAATCCCCCGGCCCGGGCCGATCTCCAGCACCGCGTCCTCCCCGGTGATCCCGGCCGCATCCACTATCCTCCGGGCCACGGCCGGCGAGGCCAGGAAGTGCTGCCCGAAGCGCTTGAGAGGCCGATGTATCACATGGTTGGTGGCGTGACCGGTCATTTCAGCTTGCGAACCCTGGCCTCGATCAGCTTTCTGATCTTCTGGTAACTGGGCGGCGGGCCGAAACCCACCTGTTTGCCGTCGATGAGAACCGCGTCCGATATACCCCATTCCATCATAGTCGTCCGATCCGTGGTGTCTATGGTTTCGAAATCGACCTTGTTGCCGAACTCGACGCTGGCCCGCCTGGCCCGCTCGTAGGTCAGATTCTGGGCCGGGCACCAGCCGTTCTGGAAGGCTGTGATTGTCACCACGCCCGGCTTTTTCTCGGGCTTCTTCTTAAGTTTTATGAATCTCGGCGGTTTAGCGTCCTTGGCGAAGGGCTTCCAGACCAGGGCCGCCATGCCGTCCCGGTCGGCCTGCCTATAACCGTGTTTCCTGAACCACGAGGCCTTCATCCAAAACGGCAGCAGAAGGCCCCAGGCGGCCATGCCCACGGCTCCGAGATCCTTGGCGTCCTTCTCGGCCGCCTCCAAAAGCGCTTTGCCCATTCCCTTCTTTTGGAAATTTCCCCGCCCCTGCTTGTGCCCGTGCACCCAGACGCACTGTATCATGTACAGCCCCTCGCCTTGGGCGGTGGAGCGCTCTATGGGCAGGTACTGGATCATGCCGCCGACCTCGCCCCGGTCGTCCAAGGCCAGCTTGACCCGCAGTCCCCGGTCTTTGAACTTTTCGAACCAGCGCGCCTTGTGGTCGCCGGCCTCGCTGATGTCGGCCGACCAGTCCTCCAGACAGAGGCAGTAGAGGGGGACATGTTCCTCGTTGAGGTCAACTATCTTCATGCCGAATTAAATCCCCTGTTTCGCCGCCCTCTCGATGGCCGCCAGTGCCTTTCCCAGGTCCCCCGCCTCCCGGCGTTCAGGCACCCCGATGAACGGTATCTTTAGCTTGGCCCTGGCTGATTCCCCCCTCAGCGCTTCCACGAACAGGCCGCCTCCCCTGACCAGCCGCCTTTTCCCGGCGATCAGCCGCGGGGCCCGGCCCACGCTGCAACTGGGGCTGCCCTCCACCCCCAGCACGGCGAGCACTTCGTACCCGGCGTCCTGGTACGTCCGCATCTCCCGCACCGCGGCCCTGGCCAGCCTCCGGCATACGGCCCGGTATCTCGGCGTATCGTACTGCTCCACCGTGTCCGTCCCCAGCGGTCGACCCAGGCCCAGACAGGCCGCCTCCGGGCATGGCAATTGGACCAGTCCGACGCCGGAT
>DHHE01000129.1:0-7151 GCA_002403115.1 bacterium UBP2_UBA4780
AACGGCCGGTTCCAGGTGTGCGCCATGGGGGCCGCCGGCGAGGGCTTTACACAGCTGACCTTTGAGGGCGATAACGAGGACCCCGCCTGGTCGCCGGACGGCCTGCACCTGGTCTTCTCCTCCAACCGCGGCGGAGCCCACCAGATATGGCAGATGCACTACGACGGTTCGGGACAGCGGGCCATCACCTCGGGCCCCGAGGCCACCATGCCGGCCTGGGGTCCGGCGGCCAAGTGACCCGGTAAAAGCATATAAACACTACATTAATATAGGTGCATAGCAAAATGACGAAAACGACCAAAAGGTTCTTTCTGGCCGCCTGCCTTCCCATGTTGCTGCTGCTCGGCTGCCCCAAGAAGCAGACCGTAAAGACCGAGGAGCCGGCCGCCCAGACCCCGGCCGTCAGCGAGCCGGCCCGGCCCCCGGCCGAGGAGACCAGGGCCGAGGTCCCGGTCGAGTTCCGCACCGTCTATTTCGACCTGGATTCATACGACATCAGGCCGGACGCCAAGCCCCTGCTGGCCGAGGCGGCCAAGGTGCTGCGCCAATTCCCCCAGGTGTCGCTGAGGCTTGAAGGGCATTGCGACGAGCGGGGCACGGCCGAGTACAACCTGGCCCTGGGCGAGCGGCGCGCCAACGCGGTGCGGGAGTATCTGGTGAGCCAGGGGGTGGAGCGAGCCCGCCTGGTCGCGGTCAGCTTCGGGAAGGAGAGGCCGGCCGACCAGGGGCATGACGAGGCGGCCTGGGCAAAAAACCGGCGGGTGGAGTTCCGGGCCGAGGGGAAATGAGCGACGGATGAAAGCAGAGATCATACTGATGGCGGCCGCCCTGGCGCTGACGGGCTGCGGCGTCAAACGGGAGTACCGCCGGGTGACCGACCAGCTTGATACCCTGGAGGCGGGACAGAAACGGACCGAGGCCAGGGTCAACCGGCTGGACAGCCTGGCCAAGGCCCAGGCCGATTTCCTCTACCAGCTTAACGCCGAGCTGAACCTGAGGCTGGGCCGGATCGAGGAGAATCTCATGATAACCGCCCAGCAGAAGGAGGACCAGGAGGCGAGGCGGCAGGCCTTGGGCCTGCCGATGGGAACGGCCAGGCCGGATTCGGCCGCCCCGAAAACACCGAAGCGCCAGGCCGAGCTCGACCCCAAGTCGCTCTACGACACCGCCTACCTGGACGTCACCCGGGGCAACTACGATCTGGCGGTGGCCGGTTTCCAGGAGTTCCTCAAGAACTACCCGACCAGCAGCCTGGCCGACAACGCCCAGTACTGGATAGGCGAGGCCTACTACGCCAGGGAGAAGTACGCCGAGGCCCTGGCCGGGTTCCAGAAGGTGGTCTCCGACTACCCCAACCAGGACAAGGTGCCGGCGGCCATTTACAAGTCGGGGCTCTGCCACCAGAAGCTGGGGGACAAGGCCAAGGCGGCCGAAGCCTGGAAACAGCTGGTTTCCAAGTACCCCAGGAGCAGCGAGGCCTCCCTGGCCCGGGAGAGGCTGAAGGAGCCTGGCCCATAATCAACGATTAATGAAAAATATTAAATGAAGATAGTAAAGCAGACTGATTTCAAAGGACTGAAGAAGGTCTCCCAGGGCAAGGTGCGCGACATCTACGACCTGGGCGGGCACCTGCTGATAGTCACCACCGACCGCATCTCGGCCTTCGACGTGGTCCTGCCCGACCCCATACCCCGCAAGGGCTTTGTGCTCAACCAGATCTCGGCCTGGTGGTTCCAGCGGATGACCGGGATCATGCCGCACCACATGGTGTCAGTTTCCGTGGACGAATTCCCCAAGGAGTGCCTGCCGTACCGGGACGATCTGGAGGGCCGCTCCATGCTGGTGAAGAAGGCCAGGCCCCTGCCGGTGGAGTGCATAGTCCGCGGCTACCTGACCGGCACCGGGCTCAAGGACTATCAGAAAACCGGCCGGGTCTGCGGCATCGAGCTGCCACAGGGGCTGACGGAGTCCAGCAGGCTGGAGCAGCCCATCTTCACCCCCTCCACCAAGGCCGACCAGGGCTTCCATGACGAGAACATCTCTTTCGAGAACATGGCCGGGATCCTGGGCCGGGAAAAGGCGGAGAGGGTCAAGGAACTGTCGCTTAGGATATATACCCAGGGGCGGGCCATAGCCGAGGACCGGGGGATCATCATCGCCGACACCAAGTTCGAGATGGGCGAGTTTGAGGGCGGGCTGATGCTGATAGACGAGCTTTTGACCCCGGACTCGTCGCGCTTCTGGCCCAAGGATTCATATGAAGAGGGCAAACCCCAACCCAGCTTCGACAAGCAGTACCTGCGCGACTACCTCAACACCCTGGACTGGGACAAGCGGGACCCGGGGCCGGCCCTGCCGCCGGAGGTGGTCGAAAACACCAGCCGGAAATACCTGGAGGCGCTGGAGATACTTGCCGGGCAGAAACCGGTTCAGTAAGAAAAGTTGTGGACTTTGCCTCTATCAGCCATGCAATTTTTCAGGACGACAGAGGAAAAAGGTTGGCCTCTTTTTAACTGCTCGACGCTTCGTTCTTTCTTGTCGCCCCTTCGCAAGCCAGGCAAGCAAGCCCGGCTCAGGGCAGGCGCTGAAAGAACCAAAGCATGCCCTGAGGTTACCCAGTATTGGTGCTTTCGAAGGGAAGCGCTGGGGGTTTTGGAACTAACGTTTGAAAACTATCTGAAATCTTGGGCGCTTTCAACATGTATGCAGACGCGCTTTTATCTTCAGAACATAAGCCGTCAAAACCCCCAGACCCCCCCGTTACTCAATATAGAGCCTGTTTAAGGCTCTATATTGAGCCGGGTAACGCCTCAGAAATTTTCAAGTCAACAGATTAATCCCCAGAAACTTTTACTGAGCCCAGAAACCGGATAACCAAAGCGAGGAGGGCACATGGCCAAGGCCAAATCGGCTAAAAAGGCGCCGGCCCGCAAGGGCGAGCGCCGGAGGCTCCTGGACGAGGCCGAATTCCGCAAGCTGGTGGAGACCGGGAAGGCCAAGGAGAGCGACCGGCGCACCTGGATGGACCGCAGGAAGAAGAAGGGCTGAGCGGGACGGGAATGATCTGGAAGAGGAAGGAAAAACCCAAGGGCAAGGCCATCACCGTCCAGCAGGGGGTGGCGGCCAACGCCCTGACCATCCAGGCGATCATCAACGTGCTGGTGGACAAGAAGGTCTGTACCCGGGAGGAGATGCTGGAGGAGCTTAAGCGCATCTCCGGGCAGGACCGGGCCCATGTCAAGGTTGCGGACTGAGGCGGAGCGGCTTTTCCGGGAGGCCGACCGGTTTTCCAGGATGAACGACCGCGCCGGGGCCGTCAGTTGTTTCCAGGAGATGCTGGCTCTCGAAGGACTGGAGCAGAAGGAACCCCTGGCGGCCGAGTGCGCCCATTGGGGCCTGGCCGAGCTCTTGGTCCAGTCCCGCGACATGGACCGGGCCGAATCCCACCTCCGGGAGGCCATCAGGCTCAATCCTGGCGAGGCCGGCTACCGCACGGAGCTGGGTTCGCTGTACAACTACCAGGCCAAGTTCGACGAGGCGGCGGCCGAGCTGGAGGAAAGCCTGCGGCTGAGGCCGGACCATCCCCAGACCGTCCGCCTGCTGGGCTGGGTGCGGTTCATGTCGGGAGATCATGCCAGGGGACGGGAGCTTCTGGAGAGGGCCTTCCATCTCGACGACAGCAATACCGGCATCCTCAACGACCTGGCGGTTTGTCTGGTCGAGGGCGGCAAGCTCGACCGGGCGCTGTCCCTGGTGGACCGGGCCTGCACCATGGATCCCAAGAGCCCCCTGCTGAGATCCTTCCGGGAGATGATAATCCAGCGGAGGAGGCAGAAACGCACCAAGGGCCGGGGACCGGCCGATTGAGAGCAGGGACCGGGGGCCGTTCGGGAGGGAAAAGACACTGGCCGCGCCAGGCCGCTTTTAGGCTTGACACCAGCCCGTAATCAGGGTAAAATTCACAATGAACCCGGCAAGGCGCTTTCGCCGGGACCAGGCGCTAAGGAGAGTCAGGATGAAGAAACGGGTACTGATAGTCGACGACGAACCGTCGGTAGGGGAGATGCTCCAGACCATCCTGGAGGCCGAGGGTTACGAGGTGGGCATCACCTACGACGGCCCCTCGGGCTTGGCCGAGATCGAAAAGCATCCGCCCCACGTGCTGCTCCTGGACTTCATGCTCCCCGGCATGGACGGCATCGAGGTGCTGTGCGAGGCCAGGCATCGCTGGCCCACCCTGCCGGTGATCATCATCACCGCCTTCGGCACCCCGGAGCTGAGCATGAAGGCCAACAAGTTCTCGGTGATCGAGGTTGTCTCCAAGCCGTTCGACACCGACAAGCTGCTGGCCCTGATCGCCAAGGCCACCCAGTAGGAAAAGGCATCGGAAGGGGCAAGAGATGTCGGCAGTGCGCGTGCTGGTGGTGGACGATGACGAGTCCATCCTGGAGTTCCTGACAATGATCCTGGAGGGGGCCGGCTTCGTGGTGGAAACGGCCGACCACGGACAGAAGGCGGTGGACATCGTGGCGGCCGACGGGCTGGCCGCGGTGCTTCTGGATTACATGATGCCCGACCAGAACGGCCTGGAGGTGGCGGCCAAGCTTCGCGACATCCACCCGGCCATGCCGGTCTTCATCGTCACCGCTTACGACAGCCCGGAGCTGAGGCGCGAAGCGGCCAAGCACGGGGTGTGCGACGTCATCGGCAAGCCGTTCCAGCCCGAGGAGCTGGTCGAGAAGCTGCGCCACGCGGTCCAGGTCGCCCGGTAAGAGGCCTTTCCCCACTCGCGCAAACACATGCCGGACAAAAAGTTATAAATATCCACCCACAGGGAAGAAAAAAGCTTGCAATAACAAGCGGATTGTAGTATAATATCAAGGACTTGAATTTTTACAGGAGAGCGGGTACAAAGCCCGCTCTCTTTTTGTTGATTGCCGCTCCAGGAAGCTGGCCGGCCGCCTGGAGCCGATAACCCCGGTCATTTCCATTGCCATAGAATCAATGTCACAGGGACCGATGCCAACCGACGACATAACCGGCCTGGTGCGCCGGATGGCCGAGACCATCGCCTCGGCCCGGGGGCTGGAGGTTTTCCAGGTGGAATACAAGCCCGGCGGCCAGCTGCTGAGGGTGTTTCTGGACCGGCCCAGCGGCCAGGTCGGGCTTGACGACTGCAGCGCGGTGTCGGGGCAGCTGTCGGCGCAGCTTGACGAGCAGGACCTGATACCCCACGCCTACCGGCTCGAGGTCTCCTCGCCCGGACTGGACCGGCCCCTGAGGGACGAAGACGACTTTATCCGCTTCCGCGGCGAATTCGCCAAGCTGGCGCTGGCCCAGCCGGTGAACGGGGTATCGAGCCTCCGGGGACGCATCGGGGAGTGCCGCAACGGAATGCTGAGACTGGAGACCGACGGCGGGGAGCCGTTGTGGATGCCGTTCTCCCAGATTCGTTCGGCCAGGCTGGACCCCGCGCCTCCCCCGCCCGGGCCCGGCAGTAAAGCAAAAAAAAAGAGATAACCAGAGCATAGGAGTCACGCGCGTGGCAAACCTGGACGTGGTCGACGCCCTCAACGAGATCGCCCGGCAGAAGAACCTGGACCGGGAGTTCGTCATCGACACCCTGAAACAGGGGCTGATGCAGGCCTGCAAGAAGAAATTCGGGAGCTCGGACAACATCGTGGTGGAGGTGGAGGACGACACCGGGGAGATTGGAATCTTCGCCAAGAAGAAGGTGGTGGAGGAAGTGGCCGATCCGGCCCTGGAGATTTCGGTGGAGGAGGCCAGGGACTACCTGGACAAACCCAAGCCGGATGACGAAGTGGAGATCATCATCCCCTTCGAGGAGTTCGGCCGTATCGCCATCCAGACCACCAAGCAGATCCTGTTCCAACGCATCCGCGAGGCGGAACGGGAGCAGGTCTACCGCGAATTCTCCTCCAAGCTGGGCAACATCGTCTCCGGAACCATCCAGCAGATATCCCGGGGCGATGTCATCGTCAACCTGGACAACACCGAGTCGGTGATGCCCTACGCCGAGCAGATACGCAGCGAGCGCTACCAGCAGGGCCGGTCGGTCAGGGCCCTGGTGATAGACGTGGCCAAGACGGTCAAGGGACCGCAGGTGATCCTGTCACGCAGCCATCCCGACTTTCTCAAGCGGATGTTCTACCAGGAAGTGCCGGAGATCCGCGAGGGCCTGGTGGAGGTCAAGGGCGCCGCCCGGGACCCGGGGGAGCGGGCCAAGGTGGCGGTCTACTCCAAGGAGAACCGGGTGGACCCGGTGGGGGCCTGCGTCGGGCTGAAGGGCGCCAGGGTCCAAGCGGTGGTCAGGGAGCTGGCCGGCGAGAAGATAGACATCGTGCTGTGGTCGCCCGACCCCGCCGTCTACGTGGTGCGGGCCCTGGCCCCAGCCAACCAGCTGGAGTCGTACCCGGCCGATGACGAGAACCGGATGGTGGTCATCTGTTCCGACGACCAGTACTCGCTGGCCATCGGCAAGAAGGGGCAGAACGTGCGGCTGGCCGCCAAGCTCACCGGCTGGAGGATAGACGTGGTGGCCGAGACCGAGCACCTGCGACGGGTGGAGGCCATCAACAAGATCAGCGTCGGCCTGGACGAACTGGACATCTCGGACAAGCTGAAGGACAAGCTGGCCAAGGAGGGGATGGACACGGCCGAGAAGATCATCGAGGCCGGCGATGAGGGGTTGACGGCCATCTCCGGCATCGGGGACAAGACGGCCGAGAAGATCCTGTCGGCCGCCAAGCAGGCCAAGGACAAACAGCTGATGCATTTCGAGCAGCTGGCCAAGGAGAACCCGGCGGCCCTGGGCACCGTCCGGACGCCCGCAGAACAGGACCAGCCGGCTACGGATCAGGCCCCGGGCATCGGGGAACCGGCCAAGAAGCCCGAGGAACAGGCCCCGGAGGCGGTGGGGCAGCCGGAAGACCAGGACAGCAAGACATCAGAGTAGGGGACGATATGACAGAGAAGAAGAAGGCAAGCGCCGGACCCGGCACTCCGGCTTCCGCTAAAGTGCTCGGGACGGGCCCCTCGAATAAGCTCGGGGCAAGCCAGCCGGGAACGAAGAAACCGGCCGCGGAAAAGACCGTCAAAAAGACGCCTCGACCAGGCTCGGCACACGCCAA
>DHHE01000129.1:7200-10593 GCA_002403115.1 bacterium UBP2_UBA4780
AAAAGCCGGATGAGCACCGTGGAGCCGGGGATGATCGCCGCCGTCAAGCAGAAGTTCGAGGAGGAGAAGCAGGCGGTCAAGAAGGAGCAGGAACAGCAGAAAAAGATACAGGAGAAGAAGGAGGCCCACGCCAAGGCCGAAGCCAAGACGGTGGACATCCAGCCGGTTCCCCTGGTGGTGGCCAAGGTGGAGTACCCGCCGGAGCTGACCATGCCCTATCCCAGCATCCCGACCACGGTCTCCACGGTGCCCCAGGTGGCCCGGGTGGAACTGGAGGACCGGGGCGTCAACAAGAAGAAGCGCAAGCGCAAGAAGCATAAGAAGGAGAAACGGGCGGCCATAGACCAGACGGCCATTGCCGCCACGGTGCGCCAGACCATGGCCGCCATCGAGCGGGGCAAGGCCAAGCGGCCCAGGAGGGGCAAGGACCGGGAGATGGGGCCGGAGGCGGCCGAGGTGCAGAAGGTGATCAGGCTTCCCGAGTACTCATCGGTGGCCGACCTGGCCCAGGCCCTGGACGCCAAGCCGGGCGAGGTGATCGCCAAGGCCCTGGGTCTGGGGCTGATGGTGACCATCAACCAGCGGCTGGACCTGGACACACTGGCCACCATCGCCGACGAGTTCGGCTACGGACTGGAGGAGATGGAGGAGTTCCAGCCAGAGGAGGACGCTTCCGCGGTGCCGGCTCCGGTCCGGCTGGAATCCCGACCCCCGGTGGTGACGGTGATGGGCCACGTGGACCACGGCAAGACCACCCTGCTGGACGCCATCCGGAAGACCAACGTGGCCGGCGGCGAGCACGGGGGCATCACCCAGCACATCGGAGCCTACGAGGTCCGGATCCAAAGCCAGAGCATCACATTCCTGGACACGCCAGGCCACGAGGCCTTCACCGCCATGAGGGCCCGGGGCGCCCAGGTGACCGACCTGGTGATCCTGGTGGTGGCGGCCAGCGAGGGCATCATGCCCCAGACTGTCGAGGCCATCGACCACGCCCAGGCGGCCAAGGTGCCGGTGATAGTGGCCGTCAACAAGTGCGACCTGCCCGGGGCCGACCCCATGCGGGTCAAGCAGGAGCTGACCAAGCACAACCTGCTGGTGGAGGAGTGGGGAGGCAAGACCATCGCCGTCGAGCTCTCGGCCAAAACCGGGGCCGGCATCGACAAGCTCCTGGAGATGATCCTCCTGCAGTCCGAACTGCTGGAACTGAAAGCCGACCCCCACGGCCCGGCCCGGGGCACGGTCATCGAGTCCCGGCTGGACCGGGGAAAGGGGGTGCTGGCCACTGTTCTGGTGCAGCAGGGGACGCTCCGCAAGGGGCACCCCTTCGTGGCCGGAATATACAGCGGACGGGTGCGGGCCATGTACGACGAGCGCGGCCGCCTAGTGGACTCGGCCGGACCCTCGGCCGCGGTCGAGGTCCAGGGATTCGAGGGGGCGCCGCTGGCCGGGGAGTCGTTCCAGGCCATGGAGGGCGAGTCGGCCGCCCGGGAGCTGGCCTCCAAGCGCCAGCAGCTCAAGCGGGAGCAGGAGTTCCGCCCGGCCAAGAGCGTCACCCTGGAGGGGCTTTACGACCAGATCCAGGAGGGGCAGGCCAAGGAATTGAAGCTGATCATCAAGGGCGACGTCGGCGGGTCGGTCGAAGCCCTGTCGGACTCGGTGTTCAAGATATCCACCGCCCAGCTGAGGCTGACGGTGATCCACAAGGGGGTGGGGGCCATCACCGAGTCGGACGTGCTGCTGGCCAAGGCCTCGGGCGCGGTCATCATCGGCTTCCATGTCAGGCCCGAGGAGCGGGCACGGGAGCTGGCCGAGCGCGAGGGGGTGGACATCCGGATGTACAGCATCATCTATGAAGCCCTGGAGGAGCTGAAGAAGGCCCAGAAGGGCCTGCTGGCGCCGGAGTTCAAGGAGGTGGTCCAGGCACGGGTAGAGGTGCGGGAGATATTCAAGATATCGGCCATCGGCACCATCGCCGGCTGCATCGTCCAGAGCGGAGCCATCGCCCGCAGCCACAAGGTGAGGCTGCTGCGCGACAGCGTGGTCATCTACACCGGGAAACTGGCCTCGCTCAAGCGCTTCAAGGACGATGTCCGCGAGGTGCAGAACGGGTTCGAGTGCGGCATGAGCCTGGAGCAGTTCAACGACATCAAGGTGGGCGACGTCATCGAGAGCTACACGGTGGAGGAGGTCAAGCGGGAGGACTGATAACCGAGGGACGCCCTTCGACTCCGCTCAGGGTTCAGGGTCAAGGGGATAGGGGCAAGGGATAAGCCGCCGTTCATCGTACAAGCATCGGAAGCAGGTTTCTGCATGGTGGTCGGGGTCTGCACCATAGTGCTTCACATTCCCGAGAGCCAGTCGCTAAAGGACAAGCGGCGAGTGCTGCGGAGCCTGAAGGACAAGCTGCGGCAGGAGTTCAACCTGTCGGTGGCCGAGGTGGGCGACAACGACCTGTGGCAGAGGGCCGTCCTGGGCCTGGCGGTGGTTGCCAACGAGGGCCGGTTCGCCGACGAGGCGATGGCCAAGGCGGTGGATCTCATCCGCCGGCGCAGCGACGTGGAGCTGCTGGATTACGGCACTGAGATCAGGTGACGGAGGGGTTGGCGGGCGACCGCCGACCCCTCTCTTTTATGACAGGACGCCATGAAGAGTAAAGTGATCAAGCTGACCGTCAACCAGGCCCGGGACTTCGTCCTGCGGCGCCAGATTCTGGACGGCCGCCGGGACGGGGGCGAGGCCGGCGCCCTGCGGGCTATCCGGCGGCTGGGCTACCTCCAGATCGACTCCATCAACGTGGTGGAGAGGGCCCACCACCACGCCCTGTGGTCCCGGGTCCCCGATTACCGGCCGGGGATGCTCGAGCGGTTGCAGCGCCGGAGGAAGGTGTTCGAGTACTGGGCGCACGCCATGTGCTACCTGCCGATGGAGGACTACCGTTACTACCGGCGCCACATGGAGGGCTTCCCGGAGAAAAGCAAGTGGTACCGGGGATACTATCGGAAATACGGCAGGCTGGCCGAGGAGGTGCTGGCCAGGGTCAGGGCCGAGGGGCCGCTGTCGACCGCTGATTTCGGAGGTCCGATAAAAATAAAAGGGCGGGGCTGGTGGGACTGGAAGCCGGCCAAGACCGCCCTGGAGATGCTGTTCTACCGGGGCGACCTGATGGTGGCCGAAAGGCGGCAGTTTAGGCGGGTCTACGACTTGGCGGAACGGGTATTGCCCGAGGGGTTGGACACATCGGTCCCTTCCGAGGAGGATAACAGGAGTTTTATCGTGAGACGGGCGCTGGGTGCCATGGGGCTGGCGACCGAGGCGGACATAGACAAGTACATCACCATCGGCGGGAAACTGGGCGGGAAGCTGCGGGAGATGGTCGAGAGCGGCGAGGTG
>DHHE01000124.1 GCA_002403115.1 bacterium UBP2_UBA4780
GGACCATTCTGGTCTTTCCGCAGCGGACCGGTTCGGAACCTCTACCTGGCGGCGGGCGTAAACACGGTGCGGGAGCCGGGGGCGGACAGGTGGTCAAAGTACGGATTCCTCGTGAACAGCGTCAGCCTCCGCAGCAACCGGGGCACCAGCCTGGAGCTGGTCTACGGGACCAACTACGGGTTCGACCCGTACAGAATGGTCGATTTCGACCTGGTTTTCAGAAGCGCCAGCTTCAACACGTGGGGGATAGTCTGGGGCAACAACTTCAACATGAGCCTGAATTACCAACGCGGCTACAACTACCAGAGGGGCTACGCCGCCTACCAGGGCTCCAACTACTTCCAGTACAACTACTCCATAGTCTCGCCGCTGTCGGTCGGGGTCAACGGTAACCTGTGGATCGAATGGAGCCAGAACAACCACGTCATCGGCATGGTGCCGCGCCTTCGGCCCAGCTTTCTGTGGCGGATCTCGTCCAAGATGACGCTGAACGGCTTCAACGAGATGGTGATGGCCACGCCAAGAACCGAGCTTTCCCGCACCACACTCAGCTCTAACCGGCTGGGGGCCCTTTTCTCCTGGAACTTCCGGCCCAAGAGCTGGCTTTACGTCGCCCTGAACGATTACTCAGGCCAGGAGCCCAGGTTCGACGAAAGCATGACACTGACCGATTACGTCATGCGTCCGCAGTACGCCATCGCCGCCGTCAAGGTCCGATACCTCATTTACTTTTAAGGCGATGATGGGAAAAAGAGCCCCTTCCAAGCACAGCCTCTGGCGCCGCGAGCTGGCCCAAGAGCTCGTAAAGCCTTATCAGAAGCGGCGAGGGTTCGAAATGGCCCTGCTGGGGGGATCTCCGGCCCGGGGACTTTCGGACAGGTACTCCGACATGGACGTGGTTCTGTACTGGGACAGGCTCGACGCCGATTGGATCAAGTCGCGGCCCCTGGAGCCTTTAGGGCTAAGGTTCGTGACCCGGTTGGACATGCCGCAGCACCAGGCCATGCTGGAGATATACACCCTGGAAGGCCTCATCGTCGAGATCGGGCACAGCACGACCGCCTCGCTTAAACAGGAGATAAATGAGGTCACGGGAGAATGCAAGGTCGAGCCTCCGGCCATAAACACCATCGGCGGTTTCCTCGACGCCTGGGCGGTTCATGGGGCCGAGAGGTACCGGGAGATTAGAAAAACGATACCCGCATACCCAAGGCGGCTGGCCGTGAAAGTCATTGAGCATAACCTGGGATTCTTCTGGAAAGGCTGTCTGCGAAACCAGGGGCTGGGGCGCGGGGAAATAATGTTCGTCTACGACGGGATGACGGCCATGCTCAAGCGGTTGATCAACATCCTGGCGGCGTTGAACGGGCTCTACTACTGGGCGGGGGAGCCGCGTTGGATCGAGCATTGGCACGGGAGGATGAAGCGCAGTCCGAAAAACCTCTGGCCCCGCATCGTCAGGATGTACCGGGGAGCGCCGGGTAAAGCCCTTGAAGACCTAGAAGCCCTTCTAAACGAAATGCTGTCGTTGGTGAAAAAGCATTTTCCCGAAGCCGACTTGTCGCGCGTCGACCGGTTCAAAGCCCTGGAGGTGAGGGCCACGTCCAGGAAACCGAAGCTGAAAACCCATCCTTCGGGCAGGTGAGGCAACATGGGAATATTCTTTCACGACTCCTACTGCGGCCTGTACTGCGGGGCCTGCGAGATTTTGAACCTGTTCAGGGCCTCCGAGGAAAACGGGCAGATGCCGCTCTGGGACGACCTCCCCGGCCCGCTAAGGGACAACATCGGAAAAGCGGACATAATATGCCGAGGATGCTGTTCCGACACGGTCTTTGCCGGGTGCGCCGGGTGTAAAGTGAGGGAATGCGCCAGGGAAAGGGGGGTCAAGGCCTGCGTCGAATGCCGGGACTTTCCCTGCCAACGGGTCGAGGCTCTGCGGGCGCTCATCCCGGGCGTCCGGGGAAAGCTTCCCCACACGGCCTCGATCTTCGGGGATGCGGAAACGGCGAAAAACCTGGGATACGAGGCCTGGGCGGAGGCTCAGCGGGCCCGGTGGCACTGCCGGGCCTGCGGGGCGCCCTTCACCTGGTACCAGGATAGGTGCCGGGTCTGCGGCACCGACTTGAAACCAGCCAGGGGCTACTGAACCCCGATCCGGGGACATCCAAAACCTTGATCCACCAGCAACATTTTCAGGAGTCACCTATGTTCGACGTCCTTGGGAAAATCCTGGCCGGAGTCAGGGCCGATTACGCCGACATCCGTTACGAGGAGATGAGGGAAACGGTCATCGCCTTCAGCGGCCGGGAGCTGACCGGGGTCTCGGCCAACGACACCGACGGCTTCGTGGTCAGGGTGCTCAACGGCGGGGGCATGGCCTCGGTGGCCTTCACCAAACCGGGGGAGGCGCCCAAGGCGGTAAAAACGGCACTGGAGAACGCGTCCCTTTTCGCCGGCAACCGGGACAGGCCGATAAGGCTGGCCGGGGTGAAAGCCGCCGCCGCCAGTTTCGCCCCCGACCTGAAGGAGGACCCGCGCCGGGTCCCCATGGCCGAGAAGCTGGATCTGGTGGGCTGCTATAACGACATACCGCTTAAACACCCCAGCGTGGTCAACACCAACATAAGCTACAGCGAGGTCTACCGGAGGAAGCACTTCGCCAGCACCGAAGGCGCCCGGATACAGGAGGACCTGCTGACCACCGGCGTCCGCGGCCTGATAACCGCCAAGGACGGCAGCCTCACCCAGAACATGCGGGTGGCGGCCGGCGGCAGCGACGGATTCGGAAATATCAGGGGGCAGGAGGAACTTTTCGAGAGGCAGACCAAGCTGGTGGTCGACCTCCTCAAGGCCCAGCCGGTGAAGAGCGGGGTCCGCCGCTGCGTCCTGAACCCGGACCTGGCCGGCGTCTTCGCCCACGAGGCCTTCGGCCACTTCTCCGAGGCCGACATCGTGGAGACCCTG
Source organism: bacterium UBP2_UBA4780 (assembly GCA_002403115.1). GTDB lineage: Bacteria > Edwardsbacteria > AC1 > AC1 > EtOH8 > UBA8901. The sequence goes on from DHHE01000124.1 coordinate 2,968, forward strand.
CCGGCCATGAGGAAGAAGATGAAGTTGGGGACCAGACTGGGGAGCGAGTCCCTGAGCATCGTCGACGACGCCACCCGGCCCGGCCAGCTCGGCTTCTACAAATACGACGACGAAGGGGTGGCGGTGCGTCCCACGCAGCTTATCAAGGACGGGGTGCTGGTGGGAAGGCTGCACTCGCGGCGGACCGCGGCCGAGTTCGGCGAGCCGCTCACCGGGCACTGCGTGGCCGAGGACTACCGCTACGCGCCGATCGTTCGCATGGGAACGATATTCATCCAGCCTTCCGACAAGTCCCTGGATGAACTTCTGGCAATACTTGGAGACGGGCTCTACCTGCTGAACGCCAAGGGCGGGCAGACGGCCGGGGAGAATTTCACCTTCGGGGCCAACTACGGATATCTGGTCAAGGGGGGCAAGGTGGGGGGGATGGTCCGGGACATCAACATCTCCGGCAACCTCTACCGGACCCTGATGGACATCCGGGCGGTGGGCAGCGACCTGGAGCTGGGCAAGACCGGCGGCTGCGGCAAGGGGCAGACAAACATCCGCTCCTGCCACGGCGGGCCTCACATAGTCATCGACAACCTGGTGGTGGGAGGGATATAGATGGAAAAACTTCTGGAGATGGCCGGGAAGGCCGCGGACCAAGCCGAGGTCTACGCCCTTGACCAGGCGACCGACTCGGTGACCTTCCAAGATTGCAAGCTGCACGACATCGAGACCAACTTCCTGTCCGGCGTGTCGCTGCGGATCATCAGGGACGGCCGGCTGGGCTTCGCCTACACCAGGAACCTGGGCGACCGGCAGGAGCTTCTGGATAACGCCCTGCGCTCGCTCGAGGGCGGGGTGGAGGCCCCGTATGAAATGCCGGCCGCCAGGGAATCAAGGACGCTGGACACCTTCGACCCGTCGGTCGAGGCGCTGACCGGCGCGGAGCTGGTGGACGACGCCAGGAGCATCTGCGAGACACTGCGGCCCAGGGCAGGGGGCGAGATCATGGCGGTCTCCTACACCCAGCGTGAGGAATTAAGGATAATGAACTCCAAGGGGGCGGAACAGAGGACGCGGAACACGGAGGGCGGATCGTTCTGCGAGGTTTTCTACCCCGGTTCCGGCAGCGGTTTCGGCAGCAGCCACAAGGGCAAGCGCCTGTCCAAGATGCCGCAGGCGCAGCTCGACGCGATCTGCGACCTGTACGCCCGGGGGCTTAAGACGGTCGAGCCGAGGGGGGGCAGGATGAAGGTTCTTTTCATGCCCAACAGCATGATCACCCTGCTGTGGCGGCTGTCCAGCGGGCTG
>DHHE01000189.1 GCA_002403115.1 bacterium UBP2_UBA4780
GGTGCTGTTCGCCATCGCCGCCGTCTGCCTGCAGCTCTTCTTCGTCAAGGAGGCGGGCGGAGGCGACCTGATCAAGAACACCCTGGCCATGATAGTGCTGGGCAGCTACCTGCTGGCCTACTTCATCCGCATCTACATCATGAACTACTACAAGAACACCCGGGGCAAGGGCTGCAAGCAGGACAACAAGGCCTTCTTCGCGGTGGAGCAGGTCTCGGCCTCGGTCACCATCCTGCTGGTCCTGGCAGTCCTGATGCTCCTGCCCTCCGGCTCCGGCAAGGTCCTGGAGGCGCTGCACCGCGGCTATGTTGCGGCCTCGTCCCACTGGCCGATGGTGGTGGCGGCCGGCGGGGTGTTCGGCATCGTGGCCTTCTCCTCGGTGTTCATATTCATGTTCAAGGGCCGGACGGCCACCTTCGCCGGGCTGGCCAACCGGCTGACCTCGCTGGTGGCCGGCACCATGGCCACCCTGCTCTTCGCCCTGTTCTTCGGGGGCAAGTATCCGAAGACGGGCGACTGGCTGGCGCTGGTATTAATCTTCGTGGCGGTGGGGTTCATGACCCGGTCCGAGATGAAGCGGGCGGCCGAGCTCAAAAAGGAGGGGGAGATCTGCGAACCGGCCCCGGCGGGAAAATGAACACCTTTCATTCCCCGCGAAACACCCTGAAACACGCGAAATAGAATCCCTTTCGCATCAATTCGCGTTTAATGATTATTCTCTTGGCTCAGGAAATACATTCCGCCCTTTCTGACTGCCCTTNNTGCTCAGGGTAAACTCCGAAAGGGCCAAAGCATGCCCTGAGTCAGCCCTGCATGTGGCAGTCGAAGGGAGGCACACTTCGGCAGGACTTCGGCGAGCTCAGTCGAGCCGCTCAGTGCAGGCCGGGGGCGCAGGGCTAAACATGATAAAAACAAGGACGCAGCACTAACTATTGTATACATGCAGGTCATTGACTGGGTATAGCCTTCGCTGGAGTTTACCCAGAGTTGCCGCGAAGGGCTTTCGGCCTCACGCATAGCCGCACTGCGCCCCCGGACCCCCTTTGCCAGCGGTGGGACGGATTGACCGTCCACCGCTGGCCAGGGTCTGTTTCGAGCTTACCTGAACCGATGGTATAGTCAATCCGCGTTTTTCGCGGGCAGGAATAATCCGGAAAAATCATGCGATTAAACGTCGTCGACACCGACCGCTGCGTGGGCTGCCAGGTCTGCATGTTCGCCTGCTCCCGGCTCCACGGCCAGCCGGGACTGGGGGCCAACCGCATCGCGGTCCGTTCTGCCGGGGGCATGGAGCGGGGCTTCGTGGCCGTGGTCTGCCGGGCCTGCGCCGACCCGCCCTGCGCCGCCGTCTGCCCCAACGACGCCCTCGCCCCGCGAAAGGGGGGAGGCGTCCTGCTCAAGCCCGATCTCTGCACCGGCTGCGGACACTGCCGCACCGCCTGCCCGGTGGGGGCGGTCTTCTGGGACGAGAAGGACCAGAAACCGATGATCTGCGTCCACTGCGGCTATTGCGCCAGGCACTGTCCCCACGAGGTGCTGGCCGCGGAGGAATCCTGAGATGCTGCCGCAGGACACGCTGGCCAACGTCCTCTACGTCGATCTCTCCAGGCGCCGGCACCGGACGGAGCGGCGCGAGGACCTGTTCCGGAAGAACCTGGGCGGGGCCGGGGCGGCCGCCCAGCTGCTGGCCGAGAATTGTCCCGAAGGGACCGACCCCTTCTCGCCGGACAACCCCATCATCCTGGCCACCGGGCCGCTGTGCGGTCTTTTCCCGCTGGCCTCGAAGACGGTGGCCATGTTCAAGTCGCCGCACACCGGCAACCTGGGCGAGAGCCACGCCGGGGGCCGGAGCTCGGTGGCCCTGCGGATGGCGGGCTACGGGGCGGTGGTCATCACCGGCGCCAACGAAAAACCCGGATACCTGGCCGTCCACGGCGACAAGGTCCATTTCCGCGACGCCCGGGCGCTGTGGGGCATGGGCAGCCTGTTCACCGCGGGCCGGGTCATCAGGGAGAACGAGCCCGGGCCCGGCCTGCGCAGCATCATGCGCATCGGGCGGGCCGGGGAAAATCTTATAACCTACGCCTCGGTGACCACCGAGTCCTACCGCCATTTCGGGCGGCTGGGGCTGGGCGCGGTCTTCGGGTCCAAGAGGCTGAAGGCGGTGGTGCTCTCGGGCCAGCGGGGACTGCCGGTGGCCGACCTCAAGGGATACCGGGACCTGTACGAGGAGATCCACCGGGCGGCGGTGGAATCGCCGGCCATGAAGAAGTACCACGACCTGGGGACGCCGGAGAACGTGCGGCCGCTCAACAAGCTCGGAGGCCTGCCGGTGCGGAACCTGGCCGCGGCCGGGGACGAGCGGGCCGAGGCCATCTCCGGGGAGAGGATGGCAGAGGGCTACCTGGGGCGGAGGCTGGCCTGCACCCACTGCCCGGTGGGCTGCGTCCACATCGCGGCCCTGCGGGAGCCCTACGAGAGGGAGGCCTACTTCTACAAGACCTCGATGATCTCCTACGACTACGAGCCGACCTACTCCATGGGCTCCATGCTGGGCGTGTTCCAGCCGGAGGGCCTGCTGAAGCTGCTTGACGCGGTGGAGAAGGTGGGCCTGGACTCGATGAGCGCCGGGGTGGCCCTGGCCTGGGCCACCGAGGCCTTCGAGAAAAAGCTGATCTCGGTAACAGAGACGCAGGGCGTGATCCTTTCATGGGGCGACGTCCCCGCCTACCAACTAGCCATCAAGCACCTGGTGTCCCGGAGCAACGAGTTCTACACCCTTCTGGGCAGGGGCGTCATGGCCGCCTCCGGGAAGTACGGCGGCAGGGAGTACGCCCTGGCTTTCGGCGGGAACGAGATGCCGGGCTACCACACCGGGCCCGGGGCGCACCTGGGGTACCTGTTCGGCGCCCGCCACAGCCACCTGGACAACGCCGGCTACAGCGCCGACCAGAAGAACCTGGGCAAGGAGCCGCCGCCCCCCGAGAAGCTGGTCTCCGGCTTGGTGGCCGAGGAGGAGTGGCGGCAGGTGCTCTCCAGCCTGGTGCTGTGTTTCTTCGCCCGGGGGCTGTATCCCCCGGAGACGGTGTCCAGGGCGCTGGAATGCTGCGGATTCGACATGAACGCCGACCAGCTGAAAGCTCTGGGAAAGGATGTCCTGAGAACGAAGTATGCCTTCAAGGTGCGCGAGGGGTTCGATCCCAGGGCCGAAAGCCTCCCGGAGCGGATCTTCCAGACCCCGGCCCCGGGAGGAGCGATCGACAGAGGATACGTCGAAAGGGCGATTTCCGCTTACCGGAAGGAGCTGGGACTGTGAACTCGAGCCGGTGCCTGGCGGCCGCGGCCGTTGCCGGGACCCTGCTGGCAGCCGGCGCCCCTCTCAGCCAGGGCCGGGAGGCAAAGGGGCTGCAACGGACGATCCAGCTGCCGAAGCCGTCAACCGAAGGCGCGGTTTCGGTCGAGAAGGCCATCCAGCGGCGGCGGTCGGTCCGTGGCTTCGGCGAACGCCCGCTGACATTGGCCCAGGCCTCCCAGCTGTTGTGGTCCGCCCAGGGCGTCACCGAGGCCAAAAAGGGGCTCAGGTCCGCGCCCTCGGCCGGGGCCTGTTACCCGCTGGAGGCCTACCTGGTGGCCGGCGCGGTCGATGGCCTGGCGCCGGGGGTCTACCGTTATTCGCCGCGGGGCCATCTGCTGGCCCTGCTGTCTGAGGGCGATGCCAGGGCCCGGCTCAAGGAAAAGGGCCGGACCCAGCAGATGATCGGCAGGGCGCCGGCGACGATCGTGGTATCCGCAGACCTGGGCCGGATCCGGCCACGTTACCGGGACCGGGCCGAGCGCTACACCCATATGGAGGCCGGGCATGCCGGCCAGAACGTGTCGTTGCAGGCCGAGGCCCTGGGCCTGGGGACGGTCATGGTCGGGGCCTTCGACGACGCCGGGGTCAAAAATGCCCTGGGGCTGCCGTCCGGGGAAACCCCCCTGTATCTTATCCCGATCGGCGTCCCCGGGAACTGAGATCGCCGAATTCGGACGGAGTGAAGGGACATACGCCGCTTTCCGACATATCAGGCCCTGGCCCTGCTCTGGCCGCTGTTCCTGGGGGCCTCGGGCCTTCGGGACACTTCGTCGTACTTTTTCTACAAGGGCCTGCCTTACGGCAGCCAGGCGGCCTACAACCCGGGCAACGTCATCATCAACGGGGGATACGGCATCCTGCAGGTGCCGGCCCGGGACCATGACCGGGGGATTTTCCGCCTGCCGTACCGGGCCTGGTGGGGGAACACCTGGGCATCGCTGGGCAGCCCGGTGGGGACGGTAAACCGTTTCGGCTGGAAAAGGTTCCTGACCACCGAGGTTTTTCCCTCCGATCCGCTGAACCGAAACAGGGAGCAATTCATTCCCAATTACTTCCTGCACGGGGTGGGGGCGGGCATGCACTACCGGGCCACGGCCGAATGGTACCAGCACCACGGGTTTCACCGGCCCCGGTTGTGGTCGCTGGCCACCATGGCCGCCTATCACCTGCTGACCGAGACGGTGGAGACCGCCGGCTCCGGGGACCTGGCGGTGGATGCCATCGCCGACATCTATATTTTCAACCCGATGGGCATCCTGCTCTTTTCCTCGGACCGGGTCTGCCGGTTCTTCTCGGGGCGCCTGGGCCTGGCCGAGTGGTCCCAGCAGCCGGTCCTCAACGCCCGGACCGGAAATCTCGAGAATATGGGCCAGTTCTACGTGGTCAGGCATCCGCTGTCCCGGGACGGCGCCTGGAGCGCCATGGTCCACTTCGGCCTGCACGGCATGGTCGGACTGTCGCACAACAGGCCCGGCGGGCGCTCCTATTCGGCCACCGCCGGCCTGATGGTGGAGAACCTGATCACGGCCGACCAGGAGGGAGAGGGGCGGGTCCTGACGGCCGAACTCACCTGGAGCGGGGGCCTGTTCTACGACGTCAACCGGTCACTGATGATGTCCCTGATGGCCAGCGGCTTGCCCACCAACCGGGCCAGGGTCAACGTTTATCCGGGGGCGCTGAAGGTCGGCCCCTTCAGCCCGGGCATGTTCGCCGCCTGGGGCCGCGACCTGACCTTCGGCCTGACCTGCTCCTATTCGCCGCTGGGCCTGGGGTGGGGCTCGCATCCGCAGTGACCGGGCTCCGCGCCTGGGGCCGCGCCCGTTTTCGCTTGATTTTTCGCATGGTTTGGTGTATCCTATCCCGGTCCAATCCATTGTCCGATTAACCGTTAGGTGAACGCCATGGACGACAAGGTGACCACCAAGACCCTCTTCAGGATGAAGCAGAAGGGGCAGCCCATCGCCTGCCTGACGGCCTACGACTGCCTGACCGCCCGCCTCCTTGATCAGGCCGGCATCGACCTGATACTGGTGGGCGACTCGGTGGCCATGGTCTTCGCCGGGTACGAGAACACACTGCCCATCCGGATGGAGGACATGCTCTACCACACGGCCGCCGTCAAGCGCGGGGTGAAGCGGGCCATGGTGGTGGCCGACATGCCTTTCCTGTCGTACCAGACCTCCATCGCCGACGCCACCCACAACGCGGGAAGGCTGCTCAAGGAGTCCGGGGCCGAGGCCGTCAAGCTGGAGGGCGGGCGGGTGGCGGCGCCCATCGTCAAGAACCTGGTGGAGCGCGGCATCCCGGTGATGGGGCACCTGGGCCTGACGCCCCAATCCATCCACAAGTTCGGGGGCTACCAGCTCCAGGCCAGGGACAAGGAATCGGCCGACAGGTTGATGGCCGCCGCCAAGGCGCTGGAAACGGCCGGTTGCTTCGCCATCGTGCTGGAGAAGATCCCCTACCAGGTGGCCAAACGGGTCACCGAGACCCTGAAGATACCGACCATCGGCATCGGGGCCGGGCCCCACTGCGACGGACAGATACTGGTGGTGGACGACGTCGAGGGGAAATTCGAGGACTTCGTCCCCAAGTTCGTCAGGCGCTACGCCGACGTGGCCGGGGAGATGAGGAAGGCCTACCGTGGCTACATCGACGACGTCAGGCAGGGAAAATTCCCGACGCTGGACGAGAGCTTCTCGGAGGAGTGACCCGCCCATTCTCTTCTGTCATGCCCGCACCTCATGCTTCGGCATAAACTCCGGCGGGCATCCAGGGATTGTTCGTCAATTCGAGGGTCGTCCTGGATCCCCGCATTCGCGGGGATGACACGCCTATCGTATGCGCACCACAACTAGGATAGACCAACTCCGGGCGGTTGTCGCCGCCCAGCGCCGGCGGGGCCGGCGCATCGGCCTGGTGCCCACCATGGGGGCGCTGCATGAGGGCCACCTGTCTCTCATCAGGCTGGCGAAGAGGAAGTCAGATTTCGTGGTCGTCTCCATCTTCCTCAATCCGACGCAGTTTGGGCCGAAGGAGGACCTGAGGAGGTATCCCAGGGACCTGAAGGGAGACGCCGCCAAGTGCCGCCGGGCAGGGGCCGACCTGATATTCGCGCCCGGCGTCAAAGAAGTCTACCCGGAAGGTTTTTCGACCTACGTCAATGTCGAAGGGATCACCCAGGGCCTGTGCGGGGCCTCTCGGCCAGGGCACTTCCGGGGCGTGGCCACCGTGGTCTGCAAGCTCCTGAGCATGGTCCGGCCTGACCTGGCCGTGTTCGGACAGAAGGACGCCCAGCAGGCGGCGGTCATCAAGCGGATGGTGCGGGACCTCGATCTTGCGGTAAAGATAGCGATCGGCCCGATAGTCCGCGAGCCGGACGGCCTGGCCATGAGCTCGCGCAACGCCTGTCTCACTCCGGAGGAACGGAAACAGGCCGCGGCTCTATACCGCTCGCTGAAGCTGGCGCGGAGGATGGTGCGCGACGGGGAACGGGAGACGGGAGCGGTGAAAAGGGAGATGGCAAGGCTGCTGCGGCGCGAGGCGCCGCTGGGGGCGATAGACTATATAGAAATAGTAGATAATGAGACCCTACGGCCTGAGCGGAAAGTCCCGGGGAAAGCGCTGGTAGCCCTGGCGGTGAAATTTCCGAAGACCAGGCTCATAGACAACGCCGTCCTTTAACGAGGTTCTTATGCTGCGCAACCTCTGCAAGTCCAAGATACACCGGGCCACCATCACCGGGGTCCACCTGCACTACGAGGGCTCGATCGCCATCGACGAGAAGCTCCTGAAGGCGGCCGACATCATGCCCAACGAGATGGTCCAGGTGGTCAACGTCAACAACGGGACCCGGTTCGAGACCTACGTCATCCCGACCAAGGCCGGCTCGGGGACGGTGGCCCTCAACGGGGCGGCCGCCCGGCTGGGCATGCCCGGCGACAAGGTCATCATCCTCTCCACCTGCCTGCTGGACACCGAGTCGGTGAGGCGCTACAAGCCAAAGGTGGTCTGCGTTGACGGAAGGAACCGGATAGCCGGGAAGACCAAACTGTGAGGCGCGAGGTCCGCTGCCTGGTGCTGGCGGCCGGGGCCGGAACCCGGATGAAGTCGGACCTGGCCAAGGTGCTGCATCCGCTTTGCGGCCGGTGTTTGGTGGAGCACGTGGTGGACGCGGCCCAGCGGGCCGGCATCCCCCGGCCGATGGTGGTCGTCGGCCACCAGGCCGAGAAGGTCAAAGAGGCGCTGGCGGGCCGGCCGGTGGATTTCGTGTTCCAGGCCGAGCGGAAGGGCACCGGCCACGCGGTGATGCGGGCCGAGCCGCTGATCAAGGACTTCGACGGCGACCTGCTGGTGCTCTACGGCGACGTGCCGCTGATCCGCGAGGAGACCATCCTCTCCCTGGTGGCCAAGCACCAGTCCGAGGAAAACGCCTGCACCATGCTGACTGCCGTCGTCGAAAACCCGGGAAAATACGGGCGGGTCATCCGTGACTCCCGGGGGACGGTGTCGAAGATCGTAGAAGCCGGGGACGCCTCGCCCGCCGAGCTGCTGGTGAAGGAGATAAACCCGGCCATCTACTGCTTCGACGGCAAACTGATGCTGGAGGCCCTGAGGCTGGTGCGGCCGGACAACGACCAGGGCGAGTACTACCTGACCGACGTCATCGGGATCATGAACGGCCGGGGCCTGCCGGTGGCGGCGGTCATCGTCGGCGACAGCCGGGAGGTGCTGGGCATCAACACCCTGGATGAACTGAGGGAGTGCGAGGCCTATCTCGACCGGACGCGGAAATAGGGGGCTGGATCTGAGGAAACCGGCTCCAAGGAGAGGATCGAGATGGCTGCTGCCGGCCGCCGCCCTGCTGGCCGCGGTCTGCCTGCTCATCGCCGGGTCGCTGTGGCTGAGGCACAGCGAGGCGGAGCGGGCCCGGGTCAAACTCCTCAAGCGCCAGATCCGGATCGAGGTGCTCAACGGCACCAGCACCGAGCGCCTGGGCCAGCAGGCGGCCGAGCGGCTGCGCCGGGCGGGCTTCGACGTGGTGGAGGTGGCCAACGCCGAGGACCGGGGATTTGCCGAAACGGTGGTGGTGGACCGGGCCGACAACCGGGCGGCCAACGCCAGGCTGGTGGCCCGCGAGTTAAAGTGCACGAACATAATACCACAGCTCGAACCGACACTATTATTGGAGGTGACAGTAATCGTTGGGCAGGATTACGCCAAAGAGAAAAAGCGGGGCTTCCTCGGCATCCTCTAGCGCCTTGAAGGGAGCCAAGATCAGGGTTTCCCGTAGGGCCGTCAAGCCGGCGCCCCGGAAGCCGGCACCCCCGGCCTCCCAGGCCCTGGCCCGGGACATAGCCGGGCTGGCCCTCACCAAGAAGGCCTTCGACGTCACGGTGATGGACATGCGAGGGCTTTCGGCCGCCACCGACTTCTTCGTGCTGGCTTCGGCCGCCACCGACATCCAGGCCAAGGCCGTGGTCCGGGCCATAGCGGACGGCTTGCGGCCCAAGGGGGTGCGGTCCTGCCACGTCGAGGGCCTGGAGCACGCCCGCTGGATACTGATGGACTACGTGGACGTGGTGGTTCACGTCATGCAGCCCCGGGTGCGCGACTACTACGGCCTGGAGGAACTGTGGGCCGACGCCCCCAGGGAGGAGGTCAGGGACTGAGGGAGCTCCTTCCCCGGTTCCGGCCAGCCGGGTGGAAGATCTGCTGGACGGCGGCCGCCATGGCCGCCGCCCGGACGGCTTGGGCCGCTCCGCCGGGCATCGTCCAGTACCTGCAGGGGACAGGGATCCCTCCCTGGCTGGCCACCCTGTTCATCGCCATGCTGCCCATCTTCGAGCTGCGGGGGGCCATACCGGTCGGCAGCCAGGTGCTGGGCCTGCCGCTGGCCGAGACGGTGGCCCTTTCGGTGGTCGGCAACATGCTGCCGATAGCGCCCATCCTGCTGCTGCTGGGCCCGGTTTCGGACTGGCTTTCCCGCTGGCCCCTTTTCGGGAAATTCTTCCAGTGGCTTTTCGCCCGCACCCGCAGCAGGAGCGACATCATCCGCAAGTACGAGCTGATAGGCCTGATGCTGTTCGTGGCCGTGCCCCTGCCGGTGACCGGGGCCTGGACCGGGGCGGCGGCCGCCTTCCTTTTCGGCATCCGGTTCTGGCCGGCGCTGGGGGCCATTTTCCTGGGAGTGCTGATAGCCGGGGCCATCGTCACCGCCCTGGTGCTGATGGGGATCTGGGGGGCGCTGGTCGCCGGGCTGGTCCTCTCGTTCCTGGCGGCCTCGGCGGTGTGGCGGGCGGTCAGGGCGAGGCAGGTCTAGCTATCCACCGGCCGGAATATTGAGGTTATGATCAAAGAATACATTGCCCAACTGGTGGCCGGGTCGGCGACCAAAGGATTGGGCCTGGAACTTCCCCCGGGATCCGTCGTCCTGGAAAAACCAAAACAGCAGGACCACGGCGACTGGGCCACCAGCCTGGCCTTGTCCCTGGCCAAGGAACTCAAGCGGAAACCCCGGGACATCGCCCAGAAGATGGTCGAGGCGATGTCGCCGGACCCTTCACGCGTCGCCGCGGTCGAGATCGCCGGCCCGGGCTTCATCAATTTCAGGCTGGCTGACGAGTATTGCCGCCGGCAGCTGGGCAAGATACCGGCCCTGGGCGGTAAATACGGGACCGGAGACCGTCACGCCGGCAAGAGGGCCCAGGTGGAGTTCGTCTCCTGCAACCCCACCGGCCCGCTGACGGTCGGCCACGGGCGGCAGGCGGCCGCGGGCGACGCCCTGGCCCGGCTGCTGGAGTCCCAGGGCTACCGGGTGGAGCGCGAGTACTACTTCAACGATGCCGGCCTGCAGATGAGAATGCTGGCGGAGTCTGTGCTATATAGGTATAGGGAATTGCTGGGCGGGACGGCCGAGTTCCCCGAGGGCCACTACCAGGGGGAGTACATCCGGGACATCGCCGAGGCCTGCCGGGCCGAGCGGGGGGGCGGGCTGGGCGAGGGGGATTTGGAATACTTCAAGGCCAAGGCGGTGGAGACCACATTCGCCGACATCAGGGCCACCTTGGGGCGGATGGGCATCGTCTTCGATAACTACTTCAACGAGAGCTCGCTCTACGCCGACGGCTCGATCGCAAGGACCAGGCAGGCGCTGGGGGACAAGGGGCTGACCTACGAACGGGACGGGGCCCTGTGGTTCCGGGCCACCGGCTTCGGGGCCGAGAAGGACCGGGTGCTGGTGCGCTCCAGCGGCGAGCCCACCTACCGCCTGCCGGACATCGCCTATCACGTCACCAAGTTCGAGCGGGGCTTCGACCTGATCCTGGACGTTTTCGGCTCGGACCACCAGGCCACCTATCCGGACGTCATGGCCGCCCTGGGGGCGCTGGGGCACGACACCTCGAGGATGGACGTCCGCATCCACCAGTTCGTCACCCTGACGAGGGGCGGCCAGCAGGTGAAGATGTCGACCCGCAAGGCCACCTACGTCACCCTGGACGAGCTGTTCGACGAGGTGGGGGCGGACGCGGCCCGGTACTTCTTCCTGATGAGGCGGATGGAGTCGCACCTGGACTTCGACCTGGACCTGGCCAAAAAGCAGTCGGACGAGAACCCGGTCTTCTACGTGCAGTACGCCCATGCCCGGATATGCTCGATACTCCAGCATGCTGAGGCGAAAGATGTGAGACGTGAAAAGCCGGACCTGGGGATGCTAACGGCGGCCGAGGAGATGGCGCTCATCAAACACCTGCTTGACTACCCGGACATGGTGGCCGGGGCGGCCGAGGCCAGGGAGCCCCACCGCGTCCCCACCTACCTGCAGGAGCTGGCGGGCATCTTCCACGCCTTCTATCACAAGCACCGGGTGGTCACCGATGACCCGAAGCTCTCCAACGCCCGGCTGGACCTGTGCCAGGCGGTCAGGATCGTCCTGGCCAACGGGCTGGGGCTTCTGGGGGTGGGCGCGCCGGAGAGGATGTGAATTTTATCAAAGGTATGAACTATGAGTAACGTTGAAGAATTAGAAAAAGAAATATTAATATTAAAAATGAGGTGCAATGTATTTTTAATCATGACAAAAATTATGCTTGAAGATATGAAAAAATGTGGAAATGAAATTCATAATATTAATACTATAGCAATCAGCAATACAATCAAAATTTACGAAGAATTCAACGTAGATTATAATGATTTAAAAAAACATGATTTATTAAAGAATTATCCAGACTTATCAGGTGACCAGTGAAAATACTAATAGCGTTTATTCATTACAATGATAGTAATGAATTTTCTGTTGAATATCAAAAATCAGAGAATTTCTCTGAAGTAGAATATGTACGCTTATTTTTGCACTATTATGCTAAAATATTATGCAATTTTGACCCAAGTGATGCAATGATGAAATCGTTCGCATTATTCTTGAAACAAAAAGTTACTGATTTATTGTTGCATAAATTTACATCGAGTCTTAACATCCTTGAAAAAGCAGATATAGATGATGTTGTTAAAATAATAAAAAGTAAACCAACGAAATATAAAACAATTGAAGCACGTTTTATATTTAATAATGATAGAAGAGCAATCACTACGATATTCCAGAATAATATTACATGTAATCTATTATTGTTTTCGATATTTGTTTTATTGCAGGAAATTGTACATCTTTTGTCGGAACGTAATATTCATTTGTTATTTATGTCTTTAAAATATATGCAAAATAAGTATGAACAAGGCATAGATTTCTCGAACGTAAATAATTTAATTATATTGCCAAACGAAGCATTTATAGTTAACAAGTAGAATAGGAGGTTAAAAAATGACTCAAGAATCATTAGTAGATGTATCATTGCATGAAACAGATAATGGTGGGTGGTTTTTAATTATGAACACGGATCCTAAAAAATTTAACATTACTTCAAATGGCGTTTTGAGTCTTAGGTTTAAAAATCATATTAGTCAAGATGAAGCGTTAGATTTTCAGAAGCATTTCAATAGGCTTTTAGAAAGAATAAGATATCAGCCACAATAAAAATTACAATAGTAAGGAATTAGTATTAAAACCGACTACGCCGGCCACGACCGGCTCTATCAGAAGAGAAGGGCCGAGGGGAAGCCGGGCTGGGACGACGGGGAGCAGTGGGGACGGTGGAAGGCCGAAATCGAAGGGTTGATGGCGGACCCCGGATTTCCGAAGACCGGCTCGGTGCTGGAGCTGGGCAGCGGGGCCGGCGACGTGGCCCTCCTCTTCGCCGAAAGGGGATACCGGGCCCATGGCATCGAGATCTCGCCGACCGCGGTGGAGTGGGCTTGTGAGAAAGCTGAAGGCAGAAAGCTGAAGGCAGAATTCGTCGTCGGGGATGTGACGGACTTGGGACATTGGGACGATGAGACATTTAACGTGGTGATCGACGGGCACTGCCTGCACTGCATCATCGGGGAGGACAGGGGGAAGGTGCTTTCGGAAACGCACCGGGTGCTCAAGCCCGGCGGGCTGTTCTACGTGAATACCATGTGCGGGGAGCCCGAAGAACCTGAAGTAGCCAAAGCCTTTGACCCTGAATCGCGCTGCATGGTGGTCGGCGGTGTGGCCAGGAGGTATTTCGGCAGGGTGGAGGATATACTGAGCGAGATCAAAGCCAGCGGGTTCAGGATCGAGAGACAGGAGGTCAGGTCGAATCAGGGAATGCAGGACGATCTGTTTGTATGGGCGGTGAAGTAAAATGAGAAAGATCAAAACAATATTTAAAATATTCTGTTGTGCAAGTCTAGTATTCGTGTTGTCCCGATGTGCATCTGTCCACCCGATAGCGAAAGAACTCGTATCTGAGGATAAAGAAAAATCAGAACAAGCGGTTAATAAATACGAGCAAATGCAAGATGGGATAGAGAAGCTGAAAATAAAAATATCGCTAGTCAGCATGATAAAAAACTGCGATATTAAAAAGGGGAAGCGTGCGGTGGATGCTTTTACATCAATCCAAAAGCATGAGATCCATGGCGTTTTCGGAGTCCTGTCACCATATGCGAAGAAGTATTTAAAGAAAGAGGAGAAGTACAATTTACTGTTGAAAACAGTTAATGAAAACGAGATCGAAACGGCGAAGTCTATAATGAATAATGGCTCAAAAGATTCAAAAAAATGGGCTATAAAAACGTTGCACAAAGCATATAGGTCCGACTCTACAGCCATCGATTTTATAAAACAGGGCTTGAAGGATGCCGAATTTGAGGTTGTTCTAGAGTCCGCTGTCGCGCTCGACGCAATAAAAAAAGGCAAACCAATTCCATCGGGATTAAAGCTTGGAAGGCTTAAGGCGAGTATCGACGTATGCGAGATAGTAGAGGATAATTACAATTTCATGCAGAACGGTCGCGTTAACGCAATCGCAATGTTCATTGAGTCTGATTATAGAGTAGAGCATTGGATTATTGAACTGGGTAAAATGTATAATTCAAGCAGTCAAGAAGAAAAGAAGGAAATACTATGGCTTCTCGCATTTTACAATATTTACGACAGGGATGTTAAAAGATTTATTGAAAAATACATGTATACTCAAAGTGACGGTAAGTTAAAAATGATGTCGATTGAATATATTACCGAATATTTCATCAGGAATGATGAGTTAAATAAAAAGGGGATTAGGGATTCGTTAATAGCGATATTGGGCCGCGAAAAAGATCATTCGATAAGAATGTATATTGATCGCGAGATGGTAGACGCTAAGATTATAACTTTAAGGGATATCGAAAGAATTGTCGGGACGATGAGAACTTGGGATTTCAGCACAAAAGAAGACTGTATTAATTTGATATGTAACATTGGTCATAGGGCGGTCCCCTTTTTGCTCGATATTTACGATTCAGGCGATATAACTATAAAAAGCTCTATACTCCATATGTTGAGAAGAATTGGTAAAGGCTCAAATGAAGCCACAGTTTTCCTTAAAAAGAAATATGAAGTAGAGGATAACGGATACATCAAGCAAGGCATTGGCGAGACGCTTTTTATCATCACAAAACAATAAGATGAAATGTAAACTCATGCGCTACCGAGACGCAGGGGTTGACATAGACGCCGGGGCCGAGTCGGTCCGCCGGATCAAGTCCATAGCCCGGTCGACATTCAATAAGAATGTCCTGTCCGGCATCGGGGGCTTCGGTGGTCTGTTCGACGGGCGGCTCCGCGGCTACCGTGAGCCGGTCCTGGTAAGCTCCTGCGACGGGGTGGGCACCAAGCTCAAGGTGGCCGTCATGGCCGGCGTCCACCACACGGTGGGCCAGGACCTGGTGAACCACTGCGTCAACGACATCCTGGCGCAGGGGGCGCGGCCCCTGTTCTTCATGGACTACGCGGCCTTCGGCAGGCTCGACCCGAAGGTGCTGGAGTCGGTGGTCTCCGGGTTCGCCAGGGCCTGCCGGGAGAACGGATGCTCGCTCATCGGAGGGGAGACGGCCGAGATGCCGGG
>DHHE01000103.1 GCA_002403115.1 bacterium UBP2_UBA4780
TTAAAGTCCGCCTGAGAATGTATCAAATGTGGCGGCTTTGCTTTTGTGTCCCTATTCAACCTCGAAAGACACCCTGAACCGGCTATTGGCCGTCTTGCCGGTCTTGTCCGCTGTCCCGAAGGAATAAACGCCGTCGCCCGGGATCTCGAAACTGTATCCGCCTATGAACTGCTTCGCTTCCCGGCCCTTGACGTAGAAATTCAGGGTGAGGTCCTGGGATTCGTAATTGGGCACGGCCAGCCTGGCGTTCCATTCCCCCCATCCGGTGCGCTTGGTGACGACGGCGCTGTCGACCGCCTGGTTGTCGACCAGCAGCACGGCCATCACCGCCGACTTCCTGGGGATCTTGATCGCCCAGTTGACGTCCCCCTCCGTCAGCACCAGCACCAGCCTCTGGGGTCCTGACGGGCGGGCGACGTTCACCTCCCTGCCGGTCAAGACGGTCAGCAGCCTCTCCACCAGGCCATAATAGGCCTTGCTGACCGCCACGTCGTTGCCGGCGTCGGCCTCGCCGGATTCCGAGAAAGCCAGCTCGCTGTTCTCGACCCTGACCGCCTTGAGGGTCATGTGGACGGTGCCGGAGGCGACATCGACCGACCCGAAGACGATCTTGTCGACATTCAGGTTCTTCCCCAGCTCTACCGCGGTGGCTACGTCGGTGGCTCCGGTCTGTTGGAGTTTCTGTTCCTTGAAGACTTGGTCCTTCTCCTTGCGCTCCACCACCCTGACGCCCGGCTGCTTCAGCAGCTCGGCTTCCAGAAGACCGACTATCCTGGCGGAGATCAACTTGGCCCTTTCCCCCTCCGATCTGACCTCCCCCACGGTTATCCGCTGCTGTTCCTGGGCGCCCAGCGGCGGGGCAAAGCCGGCGAAAACCGCGGCCATAAGGGGAAAAATCCGTAGGATCATGATGTCCCTCAAAAAGGATTGCTTTGTTGGCTTGATTGTATCCGAAACGGCCGGTCGCTGTCAATCGCTGCCGAGCGGGGCGTCGCCGCCGGGTTGGCCGCGGGCTCCATCTGAATGACAGCACTCCCACCGGTCGTAGAGCCTGGCCAGCTCCTCCCGGTTGGCCTGGAACTCGTTCATCAGCTCCTTCATCCTCTCCCCTTTCGAATAGACCCCAGGGTCGGCCAGGTCCGATTCCAGCTCCCTTTGCCTCTCCTCCAGCTTGTGGATCCGCTCCTCCAGCTCCTGCACCTGCCGCTGCCTCTTCCGGCCCGCAGCCTCGGAATCGGCCTTCCTCCTCTTGGCCTCCCTCCAGTCATCCTTCACCGCCGACACGGCCCCGGGTTTTTTTGTCTGGACATTGTTGTCCGGTGGCTGTAGCTGTTGTTTTTTCCACATGTAATCGGTGTAGTTGCCCGGATAAATCCTGATCCCCTGGTCCGACACATCGACCACGGCGTCGGCCACCCGGTCCATCAGATAGCGGTCGTGGGTAACCAGCACCAGCGTCCCCCGATAATCCCGCAGCGCCTGTTCCAGTATGATCTTGCTGGACAGGTCCAGGTGGTTGGTGGGCTCGTCCATGACCAGCAGATTTGCCGGGGTCATCAGAATTTTACATAGGGCCAGGCGCGACTTCTCGCCTCCCGACAGCACCTTGACTTTCTTGTAAACGGCGTCGCCCGGGAACAAAAAGGCCCCCAGGACGGTCCGCGCCTGCTCCTGCCTTAAGTCCGGCACTGCTTGTTCGATGGTCTCCAGCACGGTCAGGCCGTGGTCCAGCATCTCGGCCGTCTGCTGGGCGTAGTAGGCGATGTGGACGTCCGGATGCTGGACCCGCTCGCCCGAGAAAGAGGCGTCCTGTCCGGCCAGTATCCGCATCAGGGTGGTCTTGCCCGCTCCGTTGACCCCGGTCAGGGCCACCTTCTGCCCGCGGCCCACCAGCAGGTCGATTCCCGATAAAACCGTTTTCTTCCCGTAGCTTTTGGTCAGCCCTTTGAGCTCCACCAGCCGCTTGCCCGAGTGGGGCGGCTCGGGCAATCGCAACCGCACCGACCTGGGGTCGGAGGGGATCTCTATCCGCTCCGCCAGCAGCCGATCCAGCATCCTCTCCCGGCTGGTGACCATGGCCCGCTTGATGTAGTTGCCCTTCCACCGGGCGATGAACTCCCTGACGTGCCCGATCTCCTTGGCCTGCTGCCCCTGCCGCTTGACCAGCTGGTCCCGGCGCTTCTCTTTCTCCTCCAGGTACCCGGTGTAGTTGGTGTGATACGCCGAGAACCTCCCCAGCTCCAGCTCGCAGACCTTGCTCACCGTCCGGTCCACGAAGTAGCGGTCGTGGGAGATGACGGCCACCGCCCCCTTGAATCCTTTGAGGAAAGACTCCACGAAGTCCATGGCCTCGATGTCCAGGTGGTTGGTGGGCTCGTCCAGAAAAAGATAGGAGGGCTCGGACAGGAGCAATTTGGCCAGGGCCAGCCGCATCTGCCATCCCCCGGAGAATGTCTCCACCCGTTTGCCGAGATCCCCGGCCGCGAAACCCAGGCCCTGCAGAACCTCCCTGGTACTGGCCTCCAGCTGGTAGCCGTCGTGCTGCTCGAAAAGGCTCGACAGCTCTCCGTAACGCTCCAGCACCGCCGGGCATTCCGGATCGTCCGGCGGCATTGCGGCCAGAGCGGCCGAAAGCTCGTCCGCCTCGTCCTTGAGCGCCAGCCTGTCCCCGAAAGCCGTCAGGGCCTCGTCCAGCACCGTCCTCCCGCCCAGCACCACTTCTTCCTGCGGCAGGTAGCCCATCCTGGCCCGGCGGGACTTGACCACCTGGCCCCCGGTGGGGAAAAACAAGCCCAAGGCGATCTTGAACAAAGTGGTCTTGCCGGCCCCGTTGGGGCCGACCAGGGCCACCCGTTCCCCCAGTCCTATGTTCCAGGTCAGATCGCGGAACAGGTATTCCTCGCCGAACCGGACGGTTATGTTGGCCAGCCTGATCATTTTATTGGATATTATGCTTGACTTTAATGGCTTTTGGTGTATTATTATATATAATGAATGTGCTGAAGGCAAGATATGCGGCCCGTAAAAAGTAAAATACTATATGTGGTGTCCGGGGCCGTCATGCTGGCGGTTCTGGGTGCGAACGCCGTCGCCGGGACGGTGCCGCCGGACTCGACGATCTTCCCGGGCCTGAAGGGTGCCCAGCTGATGGACAGCTTGGAACTTCGTTTCAGGGCTTCCTCGAACTTGGGTTACGACGCTGCCCGGGACACGCTATACGGCAAGATCGACAAGGATCCCGCAGATTCTCTTCGCTGCATATACAGCGGTTATGCCGTCTACATGCAGGCGGGACAGGACCCAAGCACCTGGGCGTACGACCACGGCCTCGACTGCGAGCACACCTGGCCCCAATCCTCGTTCAATCAATCGGGTCTGCCCCGGGCCGACATGCATCACCTCTACGCCTGCCAGCGCTCTCCGGTGAGCGTCAACGGCGACCGCGGGGATTCGCCTTTTAGCGAGATCCCGGACGGGGAGACCGACTATTGGTATTACCGCGCGATAAAAACAAGCACACCGCCTGATCCCGCGATAAGGGACCAGTACAGCGAATTAGACAACGCAAGCGGCGGGAGCTGGGAGGTCCGCGAACAATGGGCGGGCAATGTCTCCCGCGGGCTCTTTTATTTCTACAACATGTACCGGAATTCCCATCCTGCCGTCGAGACCTGGTGGCAGGGGCAGCTGCCATATGTCTACGATCTCCTGGCCTGGCACGTCGAGGACCCGGCCGACGCCCCTGAGATCGCCCGGACGAAAAAGATCGCGACATACCAGCAGGGCAAGGTCAATCCCTACATACTTGACAGCACCCTGGTCCGCCGGGCCTACTTCCCCAACATGGGGGTGGAAGGCGGCCCGGGGGCGCTGGCTTCAGGCGCCAGATTGCTGGGCAATGTGCCCAACCCGTTCCAGGGTTCCACCGTTATCCTCTACAGCCTTCCGGGCCCCGGCCGGGCCGAGGTGGTCATCTACAACGTCCTGGGCCTGGAGGTGGCCCGGCTGGCCGCGTCCTCGTCCGGCCAGGGAGAGCGTTCAATAGCCTGGAATGCCCGGAGTTCCGGCGGTCAGCCCCAGCCGCCTGGCATTTACTTCTACCAGCTTAAGGTCGGCGGCGTCCCGGCCGCCACCCGGAGGATGCTGCTGGTCAGGTAAAATCCCATGTATTTATGGTTAAGGCGGCTGTGTTGGCCGCCTTTCTTCATTTCCGGTGAACAAGAATGATGCGCGGCGGGACCGCACCACCCTTCCCGTTCATCCGCCGCCGTTCCCGTTCTCCTGCATCTTCTCCCGCTCCCGCAGGGTCACGTAGTACCCGTTCCGGGCCATCAGCTCCGCGTGCGAGCCCTGTTCCGCGATCTTCCCGTCCTTGAGCACCACGATCAGGTCGGCCCGCTCGATGGTCGATGTGCGGTGGGAGACGATGAGGCAGGTGACCCGCGGCAGTTTCTCCGCCAATTCCCGCCAGACCAGGGCTTCGGTGGTGGCGTCCAGGGCCGAGGTGATGTCGTCCAGGATCAGCGCCTTGGGGTGCCCGGCCGCAATCCGCTCCACAATGGCCCGGGCCAGGCTGGCCCGTTGCTTCTGGCCGCCGGACAGGGACAGGCCCCGCTGGCCGACCTTGGTGTCGTAGCCCTGGGCGAACCCGGCCACCTCACTGTCGAGCTGGGAGGTCCGGCTGGCGGCCATCGCCCGTTCCTGGTCCACGTCCGGCCGGTGGAAGATGAGGTTGTTGATCACCGTTTCCGAGAACAGCAGCGCCTCCTGGGGGGCGTAGCCGAACAGGGATCTCAGTTCCGCCAGACGCATCTCCCGTATGTCCCGGCCGTCGATGGTGATCCGGCCGGCGCTGGGGTCCTGGAACCTCATCAGCAGCCCGGCAACCGTGCTCTTGCCGCTGCCCACCCCGCCCATCAGGGCCACCCGCTGCCCCCTGCCCACCGAGAGCGAGACGCCCTCCAGCACCGGCTTGCCGCCGTATCCAAAGGACACGTCCTCGAACCGTATCTCGCGTTCGAAGACGGCCGGAATGCCCGCAGGGGGATCCCCGACCTCGGGCTTCTCGTCAAGCAGTTCCCTCACCCGCCCGTAGGACACCGCCGCCCTCTTTCCCGACATGAAGAAGTTTCCCATGTTCCACAGCGGCTCTATCAGCATCACCGAGTAGGTGGTGAAGGCCACGAAGCTTCCCAGGGAGAGCTTGCCCCTGATCACCAGGTACCCGCCGACCAGCAGCACCACCATCACCCCGGCCTGATTGATGAAGGAATTGAAGGCGTTGAAAAAGCCTTCGGCCTTGATGCTGCGCAGCTCGGCCCCGATGCGGTCGTTCATCACCGCCCCGAAGCGCTCCCTCTGGTGGGCCTGCCGGTTGTAGACCTTGAGCACCCGGATGCCGGACAGGCCGGCCTCCAGGAAGTCGTTTACCGCCGAGATGGCCTGCTGCAGCCCCCGGTAGCGCCGCTCGAACCCCCGCTCCCCGACCACGAAAGCCGCCATGATGAACGGCATCGGCAGCAGCGACAGCAGGGCCAGGGCCAGGTTCATCCGCGCCATGACGATCATCACGAAGCTGAAGACGAAAAGGCCCTGGAGCGCCCGGAAAACCCCGGAGCAGGTGTACCACGAGAGCTTCTCCCCCAGGTCGTCGGTCAGCCTGGTGATCAGGTCGCCGGTCCGGTGCCGGGTGAAGAAGCCCGGCCCCATGGCGGTCAGGTGCCTGAATATCCGGTTGCGCAGCTCGGCGTCGATGTTCATGTTGGTCCAGCCCCGGGTTGACATCAGCACCCAGTTGAGAACCGCGGCGCTGCCCCCCAGGATCAGCAGGAACAGGACGTTGCGGTTGATCTCGTGCGCCTTGGCCCCGCCCCGCAGGCCGTCCACCACCAGCTTGAAGAAAACAGGATAGCTTATGGCCAGGGCCGTATAGACCATGGTCATGGACACCAGGGCCGCCAGCCTCATGGGGTGCTTGGACCAGTACTCGGCCGCCCAGCCGAACACCAGTTTCAGGCTTCCCGTATCCTTGATTTCAGTCTTTTCCTCTGTCAGCATTTTTCCATGCCTCATCAGGCTGCGAATTGTATCCGGTACAGCCTGGCGTAATATCCGTTCCTCTCCAGCAGCTCCCGGTGGGTGCCGGACTCGGCGATCCTCCCCTTGTGCACCACCAGTATCCGGTCGGCGTCCATGATGGTGGACAGCCGGTGGGCGATGATGATGGCCGTCCGGCCCGCCAGAAGCCTTCTGATGCCGGCCTGGATCAGCCGNNTCGAAGGCCAGGGCCCGGGCGAAGGACACCAGCTGGCGCTCCCCCTGCGACAGGTTGGACCCGCGCTCGGCCAGCTCGGCGTCCAGGCCGCCCGGCAGTCGTTTCAACATTTTCCTCAGGCCCAGCAGCTCGACCGCTTTATGTATCCTTTCCTCGGGCATCTCGGCCCCCAGGGTAAGGTTCTCGCGGACCGAGCCCGGGAACAGGTAGACGTCCTGGAGAACCAGGCCGAATTTGCCCCTGAGCGACTCCAGCCTGATGCCCCGGATGTCGGAGCCGTCGACCAGGATCGACCCCTGTTGGGGCTGGTAGAACCTGAGCAGAAGGTTTATCACCGAGGTCTTGCCGCCGCCGGTGGCCCCCACCAGGGCCACCTTCTCCCCCTTGCCCACGGTGAAGGACACGTCCCTGAGCACCCAGTCCGGCTCCTTGCCGTTCTCCGCTTCGAGATAGCTGAAATGCACGTTCCTGAACTCGATCCGCTTTTCGAACGACGTCCAGCCGGCGCCGGCCGCGGAGTCGGCCACCTTAGGTTTCATGTCCAGTATCTCGAACACACGTTCGGCCGCGGCGAAGGCCCGCTGCATGATGCCGACCTGCTCCGAGAAGGCATAGACCGGCATGAAGAACTGCCTCAGGTAGCCGAGGAACAGCACCAGGGAGCCGATGGTCAGCAGCCCCCCGGCCACCATGCCCCCGCCGATGAACAGGACGATGGCCAGGCCAACGATCTCGAACACTCCCACCAGCGAGAAGAACCCCATGGCCAGTATCTCGGCCGGTATCTGGGTCTTGAGATACGACCGGTTGAGCCGGGCCATGCCGTCGGACACCGCCTCTTCCCGGGAGAAGGCCTGGACCACCCTCATGCCCTGGATCATCTCGGCCAGGTAGCCGACTATCTCGGCGTACTTGCGGCGGACCACCGCGAACATCGGACGCACCTTGCGCTGGAAAAGCACGGTCAGCAGCACTATCGGCGGGATCAGCAAGGATATGGCCAGGAAAAGCCTGGCGCTGACCGAGGCCATGATGGCCACCATTCCCGCCAGGCTGACTACCGCCCCCAGCAGGGTGAACATGGTGGTGGTGAATAGCCGGCGTACGGCCTCGGTGTCGCTCTCCACCCGGGCGATCAGTTTTCCCACCGGGTGACGGTCGAAGTAGGCCATGTCCAAGTCCAGCAGGTGTCCTAAGAGCCGCTCCTTGAGGGCCGAGACCATCCGCACCCCCAGGCCCTCCAGAACCACGGCCATCAGATAGTTAACCCCGAAGATGGCGAACTGCAGGAGGATGTAGGCCCCGACCGTGGCCGCCAGGCCGGGAAAATTCCCGGCCCCGATGTCGACGTCGATGGCCCTCCGAAGCAGGAGAGGCGGCAACAGGCCCAGCCCTGAGGAGGCCAGCAGCACCAGGCCGGCCGCCGCTATCCGCAGACGGAACGGCTTGAGCAGCGGAACCATCCGCCTCAGCATCTCCCGGTCGTACAGCTTGCCTACCGGCAGGTCTTCTAAGGATTCGTCATTCCACATGGTTTTTCATGTCCGATTCAATCGGCTTTAAGCAATCCTACCAGATAGCTCGCCCAGGAGCCGCCCAGTACCGCCAGGTTGTATCCGCCCTCGAGCACGGTCACCGTTGTCAGGCCGGCGTCCTTAAGCCTGGCTCCGATCGTCCGGTAGGTTTTCTCGTCCAGGCCCATGCCCTGATAGGGATCGGACCGGTGGGTGTCGAAGCCGAGCGAAATCACCAGGGAAGCGGGAGACTGGCGACCGAGGAATTCCAGCGCCCGTTCCAGCGCCTCGAGGTATGCTGTCTTCCCGCAGTCCGGCGCCAGCGGCAGGTTGAGGTTATGGCCCTCACCCGGCCCCTCTCCCTTTTCGTGGGCGAATCCCCAGCGGTAGGGGTACTCCACCGCCGGATCCGCATGAATAGAGGCATAGTCGACATCCGACCGCCGGTAAAAAACATCCTGGGTGCCGTGGCCGTGGTGATAGTCAAGGTCCAGTATCCCGACCCTTCCGGCGGCGGTCAGGGACTGGGCCGCCAGGGCCGCGTTGTTGAAATAGCAGTATCCCCCGCAGAACGCCCGCCCCGCGTGGTGGCCGGGCGGACGGCAGAGGGCGACGGAATGCCCTTCGCCGCCAAGCACGGCCCTGGCCGCCGCCAGGGCGCAGCCGGCCGCTCCGCAGGCCGCCCTGAAGGTTCCCTTGGTGACCGGGGACGACTGATCGGCGAAGATCCCGTCCAGGAAAGGCTTCGGCTGGTACACCTCCCCCGCGGCCAGCCCGCCCGAGATCCTTTCCAACCCGTCCACCAGGGAGGGCGCGTGAACCGCCAACAGGTCCTTTTTTGATGCCGGCCCGGCCTCGGCCAGCTCAACCCCTTCCAGCTTCTCCAGCACCGCCAGGCAGGCCTCAATCCTTTCCGGCACCTCGACGTAAGGGTACCATGTTCCCCCCTCGTAGTCGTCGCTGGGCGCGTGCCGCGCATGGGCGGTTGAGTAGAACGCCTTCATGTTCATCCGCTTCAAGGCAGTTCGGTAAGCTCCGACAGGTGCCGGAACGCCCTGGCCTCCTCCGGATTCCCCGCCGCCCCCCAGAAGGACAGGAACTGGCGGGCCTCCCCGGCCTTGAGCCTGACGTCCATCCCCAGGCCCAGGTGCCCTCCGTCGCGGCCGTAGTCCATCAGGAGAATCGCCTGGCGGCTCTGGTCCCGGGGTATGGCGATGGTGACCGACGCCCCGTTGTCCGGGTTCTCCGCCGCCGCCCACCGTTCGGACTCGGCCCAGGCCCCCTTGTCGCCGCGCAGCAATCCGCGCTCCCTGCCTTCCTCGTCCCACCGCAGCCTGGTGCCCTGGTGGCCGCCTCCGGGCGAAACAAAGCCCATGACCTCGCCGCCCATATGGAAATAGCCCCGGGTAGCGTTCCTGATCCTCAGCAACACCGCCATCACCGGGCACCGGGCAAGGGTCAGATAGCTGACCTCGACCAGCAGCCCTTTGGCCTTTTTGTCCGCCGGGCGGCACGCCGTCTTCACGCCCCGCCACAGGAGGCCGGTTTTCCCCTCGACCTTGTCCTCGATGGCCGAGAATTTTTCCTTTACCAGCATGTTCCGGCCCCATCCGTTGGCCGGGTTGAGCACCGGGGCGATACCTCCGTACCAGGGGCGCTCCCACGAAAAATTGCCAGGCTCCGGAAAAGCCGTCATCAGCAGTTCCCTGCCGCCATGGGTCCAGCTGAAAAGGCTGCCTAGGAACTGGGGCGACGCCTTGAACCGGCAGAGCCCGTTGTCTATCGACCAGACCTCCAGCCCCCGCTCTTCGGCACGGCTTATCTCCACCGGCTCCGGGCGGCCACCGCAGGGAATGATCCCGAACTTCCGCTCCAACGGATGGATGCCCACTGTCCCCGAGATGGTCCCGATCGACGGGCCGGTGCCCCTCCATGCCAATTTGACATCCTCGCGAAGATCATGCCCCAGGTTCACCGAAGGGCTGGCCGCCTCCGCCCGGACGCCGCCCGGCATGTCGACGGCCGCCTTGGCCGGCATCTCCTGGTTGCTCAGGTTCCGGACCACCAGGGACTTGGCCTGAGCCTCCCCGCCTGCCATGAACAGTACCGGGGGATCGAACGACGCCGATATCCTGGGGATGACGCCGACCCTCCGGTAGTCCTCGGGGTCCTGCCCCCTTTGCTTGTGAAGAAACCAGCGCCGCACCAGGGTATGGTCGCCGGGGCCGAAGACTATGGTGACGGGCGGGGCCTCCCGGGCGGCCTTTGGCTTGACCAGCCCCGCGTCCAGGACCAGGCTCGGGTATTCTATGCTCTCGACCCCTTTCCAGACCACCCCGGTCACCGATCCCCCGTCCTCGTTGGCCCACCAGTTTTCCGAGAAGTCCTCAGGCCTCTTGGGAAGCTCCTGGCTGAGCCCGCCGAACGGGTTGGGCCCGGAGATCCCGATGACGCCCTGCCTTAGGGGGAAGACCTTCCTTGACCGCGGGGTTTCCCCTCCCCCCCAGACCGATAAACTGACCTGGTAGCGGCCGCTGGCCTTAGATCCGTTGAACACCCGGTGCCGCACCTCGACCGCATGCTGCCCGGAGGGCGCCAGCATCTTCTCGAAGCGAAGGCCCGGGACCTGCTGGCTCTCGGCCGATACCACCAGCCCGCCGCCCCGGAGCGCCACTTTGTGCTCGAGGTTGGCGAATTCGCTGGGCCAGAACGGCGGCCCCAGCGCCGATTCGATGATGGCCGCGTTCCGTCCCCCCTGCTTTTCGATCAGCCGGACCTGTCCGCCGCGGCGCTCCACCACCGCCCGGAAATCGGGGGTCTCCCAAACCGTCTTCCGCTCGCCCCGCCACAGGGCCGGGTTTTTCCCGTGCCCGACGTTGAACACCGGGATGCGGTAGCGCTTGGTGAGCGTAACCTCCGCCCCCGCCCTGACCCTGGCCCTCAACAGGCGCTCGACGACGCCCTGGCCCGGATTGGCCACCGTCAGCAGGCAGCCTGTTCTTCCCTCCGGCCCGACGCTTTTGCCCAGCCCCGAGAAGACGACCTGCGGAACCTTCTTGTGCTCCACCTCCAGCGATACCACCGCCCTTTTGCCGGTGTTGTTGGTGATGCTCACGCTTATCCCCGCCTGGCCCCCTGGGGACGCGTCAGGGTAACTGGGATGCCATTCCAGCTCCACCGGCTGTTTAGGCCGGATCCCGGCCCTTAGCGCGAATGAGTCGCGGCCAAAGGTCACCCTCGCACCCACCGATAAAGCCGGCAGGCTTTCCTCCGGGACCGGCATCTCGGGGTCGACCACCAGCTCCGCCCTCCAGCCCTCCGGCTTGAGACTGATCTTCGGGACCCTCGGTTTGAGCCAGGCTATGTTGATCTTGCCGCCATCCTTGGATTCGCATTTGATCTCGGCCTTCTGCCCCTTGCCGACGATCACCTCCGGGTCGTCAAGCACCAGGCGGGCCTTGGCTCTGTCGGTCTCCACCGAGCAGACGCGCCGCGACTCCATGTCGAAGGTGACCTCGACGTATTCGCTCCCGGCCTGGAACCGGTAGGGGAACACCCTTCTCTTCCCCCGCTTGATCTCGTCGGGCTCCTGGTCCAGCGTTCTGGCGAACGTTGAGTACCAGTCGTGCTTCTCGAAGAACCCGCGGCACAGCGGATGGGCCAGCACCGCCGGGATGTAGTTCTGCATGTGGACCTGGGTCTCGGGCAGCCAGAAGAAGCCCGTCTTCTTGTATAGGGGCACCGCCTTGATGTTCGAGGGCCAGGTATGCAGGTCCACCCGGTAGTATCCGAGCCTTACCGCCCGCCGGATGCTCTCCAGCAGCAGCCCCTTGCCCACGCCCTTGCCGTGGTAAGCCGGGTGGGCGTTCAGCAGGGCCACGTAGCAGGCGTCGGGCTCCTTGGGGTAGGAGGAGACCCAGCAGTACCCGGTGATCTTCCCCCGGTCCTCGGCCACCAGATAAAAGAGGGCCTGCTGCCTTTTCATGTCGTTGGCCACCCGTTCGGCGGTGAAGGCCACATTGCCCCCGAACCCGGTTGGCCAGCCCGGCTGGCTTTCGTTCCACATTACGGCCAGACCCGGGTTGTCGCCTTTGCGGTAGTCCCTGATGACATGGTCCATGTTCGTCCTCATGACTGAAGTTTAATCGCCGGCTTGCCGGCGCGCCTTATCGCAGTGTCGCATGGCCTTGGTGATGGACTTCCAGCGCCTCGTCTCTTCCATTCTCAGCCTGACGCTCTGCCGCCTCTGGTGGAACCTGGCCTCGCGGAGTATCTTCTGGTAGCTGCGGAAGCGCTCCTGGCTGACGGCCCCCTCCTCCACCGCCTCCTTGACCGCGCAGCCCGGCTCCCCCTGGTGCCGGCAGTCGTCGAACCGGCATCGCCCGGCCAGCTCCTCGATGTCCGGGAAGGTCTGGGCCACGCCGTTTCCGCCCTCCCAGATCTGCAGCTCTCGCAGCCCCGGGGTGTCGATGACGATGCCGCCTGACCCAAGGAGGTGCATCTCCCGGCTGGTGGTGGTGTGCCTGCCCCTGTCCTTGTAATCCGAGATGCCGGCGGTGTTGACGGCTTCCCGGCCCAGCAGCCGGTTGATGATGGTCGATTTCCCCACGCCCGAGGAGCCCAGAAAAACCGCGGTCCTCCCGGTCTCCAGGTAGCCGCCCACTTCTTCCATCCCCTCGCCGGACAGGGCGCTGATGACGCGCACCGGGACGCCCGGCATCCTGGATTCCAGGGACGAGGCGCGCACCCTGCTTTCCGGCAGCAGGTCGGACTTGTTGAGCAGCATGACCGGCATCGTCCCGCCGTCGAAGGCGGCCACCAGGAAGCGCTCCATGCGGTTGAAGTTCAACTCGCCGTTAAGGCTGCCCACGATGAAGGCGATGTCGACGTTGGCGGCCAGCACCTGCTCCCTGGTTTCCTGGCCGGCCGAGTTCCTCGATATCCGGCTTGTCCGGGGCAGGATGCGCCTGATAACCGCGCTTCCCCCGGAACCCCCCGCCTCAAGCGCCGCCCAGTCGCCGACGGCCGGCTGGGGGCACTCTTCGTGCAGACCGCCGCGGAGCCTCCCCGGCAATGTCGCTGTGATCTCCCCTTCTTCCGTCCAAACCCGGAACAAGCCGGGGAGAACGGCCGCTATCCTGCCGGGGACGGTGATCTTCGGGTCCGCAAGGGTTTGCGCACAAGCCGTGTAACTTTTCTGATGTATCGGGCTCCAGCCCAAAATGGCAAGATTCATGGTGTTGATCCTGGCAAGATTCCTCTTTTCCGTTCGATTGTTTCGCGGCCGCCGGGGATTGTTTTG
Source organism: bacterium UBP2_UBA4780 (assembly GCA_002403115.1). Classification (GTDB taxonomy): domain Bacteria; phylum Edwardsbacteria; class AC1; order AC1; family EtOH8; genus UBA8901. Next base: position 13,091 of record DHHE01000103.1, read on the forward strand.
GATAGTATACGCTATGCGTGCCCGGGTTGATTACCGGCATAGCTGCTTGCCGTCCGGCAGGCGGCACTCGCCCAGCACTGCCGGCACGATGTGAGCCTTGAAGGCCTCCATTAGGATCTGCTCACTGGTAAGACGCGTTATGATTTTCTTGATCATTGCGATCCCTCCTTCCCGCCCGTTGTCACCGAACGGGCATACGGCCCCGACAGCCGCAAAAAATAAAAACCGCGGGTTCTTCCAACCTGCGGCCTTGCAAATGCTTGCCTTGCGGGGCATAAAACAAAGGCCACGGGTTTCAGCACCCATGGCCTTTGGTCGTTTCGCTATTTCAAGCGGTTACGAGTATCGGCCGATGGGCGCACCTCTCCTACCGTTCCCGGTGTCGGAGAGAAGAAAAATGTACGGCAGCATGCGCATTGTTTTTATCCGCCCTTTCGGCTTGTTTCCGGTTTGTGTTTCGATTTTGTGGATTATATAC
>DHHE01000001.1:0-5025 GCA_002403115.1 bacterium UBP2_UBA4780
TGATGTCGGCGTACGATGCGCCCGAAGCCTCGGCCGCATCCAGCGCCCTCAGTGCCAGGTCCTTCACTTCAGATCTCCTTATGGTTCCTTTTTTATTATCTCGCTTCCTGTATTCGATATTTTCTTTATAATACTCGCCTTGATTTTAAAACGCCAGAAAAACGGTATCAGCATGAAAAGGATACTGACGCTAAAAATACCAGCAGCTGTACGGTTAATCGTTCTTCTGTCCCCATAAAAACCAACGGAAGCATTATCGTAGCAATGAATAAAGATATATATCCAAGGACAATGTTAGTAAAATAATTATTAAGATTGGCCCCTTCTTTTGATAACTGTACAATGGTGAACAACACTGCGAATATCAGTGCGAAGAGAGTCGCAAAGCTTTGGCTAATCGAACTCAGTATATAGTTATAAGGGTGGCTACAATTATTGATCAATATTGATTCGGTCCCGAATATCCCCCAATATGACACCATTATCAAAACTACAGCTAAAAACCATGCTAGTTCTGATGAAGCACCATACAAGTATCTGTTTTTGTTTTTTTTCGGATCAACATCACAACTTTCCCGAATTTCCTTCCATAACCATATTGTGATAAATGCGTATATGGTTATTAGCAGAACAAAACCGAACCAAAGCCATACTTTGCAGCAAGCGAGTATAACTGAACCAATGAATGCTACAAACGGGAACCACCACTTTTTAATAAACATACTGACCTGCAATAACATATTTATTATTAAAACAGCGCCCAGCTGGCCCCCAGGCCGGTGGTCACCCTGGTGCGTAATCCGTCCCGCAGCGAGACGGGGTAATCCCGGGCGTAGCCTTACAGCGCCAGCAGGCCGGCCATGGCCGATAGGCGCCAACCCAGAAGTTTTTTCCCCGAGGTGTCGGGAGAGGCCGCCGCGCTTTCCGCCGCGGACGGGGTTTCTTCCGGGGTCGGTTCCTGGGCAAAAAGCAGCATGCCGGGCATTAGCCAGACGGCAAGCAGCGGTAATATCCCGATCTCTCTTATGGAAAGCGTCATGTCTTTCTCAACCCTTGGCCACCGAGCTCCAGGGCGTGAAGCCCAGCCCCAGCACCTCCTTGGCGTCGGTGACCACCATGAAGGCCTTGGGATCAAGCATCCGGACCGTCTCCCGAAGCTGGGAAAGCTCGCGCCGGCCGACCACGCAGAAGATCACCATCCTCTCGGCGCCCTGGTGGAAACCCTTGCCGGCCCAGACCGTCCCGCCCCGGCCCATGCCCTCCACCACCTCGGCCCTGATCTCCCGCCAGCGGTCGGAGATGATGTAGGCCGCCTTGTTGTAGGACCAGCCCTCCAGGATGAAGTCCAGTATCCGGACGGACACGTAGAGGGCCATGAACCCGTACAGCGCCAGGTCCACCTTGCCGAAGGTCAGCCCGGCCAGGGCGATGATGACGAAGTCCACCGCCATGATCCCCATGCCCGGGGTGGCGTTGGTGTACTTGGCGATGATCTGGGCCACGATGTCCGAGCCGCCGGTGGTGGCCTGGTGCCGGAAGGCCAGGCCCAGCCCCACCCCCAGCAGCACCGCCCCGTAGACCGCGGCCAGCAGGGTGTTGTCCGTAGCCGCCGTCAGGTGAAGGGCCGCCTGCAGGAAGTCGGTCAGGAACGAGGTGACGAACACCGCGTAAATGGTGCGCAGCCCGAACCTTCTGCCGAACTCCCGGATGCCCCAGACAAAGAGCGGCACGTTGATCAGGAAGATGGCCGTGCCCACCGGGAAGCGGAACAGGTGGTGGAGGATGGTGGCCAGGCCGGCCGCCCCGCCCGGGGCGATGCGGTGGGGCACCAGGAACAGGTCGTAGGACAGGGCCATCAGGGCGGCGCCCAGGGTGATCATGGCGTAGTCGAAGGCCACTTTGCCCGGAGGCGGCCTCAGGCGTATCCTGGGGATGCTGAAATCCATGCGTCGATAACTCTACTTCAGATCCAGGGTCGGGTCCGTTGCCGGGTTTATCTCGATTATCCGCCCGCTCATGTCGGCCAGGTCGACCAGGGCGCAGGTGGCCTTGCCGGTCAGGTAGCCGCAGGCCTCCCCGGGGTTGATGACCAGGGTCCCCTCCTCCTGGATGTCGATCTGGTGGGTGTGGCCGTAGACGACCAGGTCGTAACTGCCGGAGCGGGCCAGGCTGTCCAGGCAGCGGGGCTCGTGCATCAGGCAGATCTTGCGGCCCTCGATCTCGAACTCGTACGGGCCTTGGTAGACCTCGAAGCGGAACTCCTTGAACTTCTGGGACAGGAAAAGCTTCTCGCCGTCGTTGTTGCCATATACGCCGATCAGGCTCATGCCGCCCTTGTCGAACTCCGGGATGACGAACGGAGCCACGAAGTCGCCGGCGTGGAGCACGGTCTGGGCCCCGGCCTCCCGCAGCAGCTGGCAGGCCCGCCGGACCATGTCCAGGCGGTCGTGGGTGTCGGAGATGATGCCGATCTTCATAACGTTGAACGTTTCACGTTTAACGTTTAACGGAGCCCGCCGCTTGGCTCCCTTGGTTCAATGTTGGCACCCCGGGCACCAGTAAGTCCCCCTGCCCCGCAGGGTCTCGCGGACAATGGCGCAGCCGCACAGTCGGCACTTGCCCCCCTGCCGGCCGTAGACCCGGTGGCTCACCTGAAACCAGCCGCTTTTGCCCCGGCCGTCGCGGTAAGTGTCCACCGAGCTGCCCCGGGCCCTGATGGCCGACTTGAGGACGCCGCGGATGGAGCGGTGCAGCCCGGCTATTTCTTTGCCGCTGAGGCTCGAGGCCGGCCGCTGCGGTTTGATCCCGGCCCGGTGCAGGGCCTCGCAGGCGTAGATGTTGCCCAGCCCGGCCACCACCGATTGGTCTAGCAGCAACGGCTTTATCGGAGCCATGCGGCCCCTTATCCGTTTTTCAAGGGAGCGCGCGGTGAAGGATGGCGCCAGCGGCTCCGGACCGAGTTTTCCCAACGCGGGTAGAATATCCGGATCGTCGACCAGCTGGACGAAGCCGAACTTGCGCTGGTCGCTGAAGGCCAGCCGCCCGCCGCCGGCAAAAGAAAAGATGATTCGCGCCGCCCGGGGCGGCGAATCATCGGGTTTCTGCAGCTGGAGAACCCCGGTCATCTTGAGGTGGACGACCAGGGAACGGCCGGAATCAAGGTCGGCTATCAGGTACTTCCCCCTGCGCCTGAAGCCGGCAAGCCTCCTGCCGGCCAGCGCCCTGGAGAATTCGGCCGGGCTTCCGCCCCTGACCGAACCGCGGTTGAGCACCTCCACCGAGGCGATCCGCCTCCCCCTGGCCGAGGCGCAAAGGTCCCGGCGGATGGTCTCCACCTCGGGCAGCTCGGGCATCAGCCCTGCCCCTCGCCCCCCAGGTTCTTCATCTCGTTCTCCAGGGCCTCCAGCTCTGCCAGCAGGTCGTCGGCCTCGCCCAGCGCCGGCGATTCCGTGCCGGCCGCCGGAACCTCGAAGGTGGCCTCCGGTTTGCCGCCCGCGTATCCGCCGTCCGGCACCGGCATCTCGATCGATATCTCGGGCGCCCGGGCCTCCTGTACGGCCGGTTCCTGGAAAGAGGGCTGGTAAGCCGCCGCCCCATACTCCGCCGGTGCGGCGGGCGGCGGCGCTTGGACCTCCCGGGCCTCCGCACCCCTCGGCGATGATAGCTCCTGCAACAGCATCCGCTGCCTCTCCCGGAGGGCGGCCATCTCCTCCTCCAGCGCCCGGTTCTGCCGGTGAAGCTCGTCGTTCCGGGAGCGCAGGTCCGAGAGCATGCTCTCCCATTTCTGCCTCTGCTCCTGGTATTTGGCCTGGAGATCCTTGATCTGCGACTGCGTGGCCGATCTGGCCTCGGCCACCGCCGCCTCAATCTGCGCGGCCGGCTCCGGCGCCGTCGGCTGCACCGGGGAAGGCGGCTTGGCGGCGGCCTGGGGCGGCGGTTCCGGGGGCCTGGCCGCCGGACGCGGCGGAGCGGCCTGCTGAGCCCGGGCCAGTATCGAATCCAGCGCCGCCTTCTGCGGCTGGGGAGCCGACGGCTGGGGCCGGGCCGGTGGGCGCGGAACCGCCTGAACCGGACGCGGCGGGGGCTGCTGGACCGGCGCCGGCCTGGCGGCCATCGGCGGAGCCTGGGGCGGGGCGGCCGGGGCCGTTTCTTCGGTGGTGATCCGGCCGAAGATGTCGTCCAGTTCGTCGTCGACCGAGCCCAGCAGTCCGCCCTGCTTGGCGGCCGCCCCCGGCTGGGCCGGAGGCGCCTGCCCCGAGCCGGGCCTGGCGGCGGTCCCCGGGGGCCTCTGCGGCATGGGCCGGCCCGGGCCCTTGGACGGACCCAGGTTGGTCAGCCAGGCGTTGAACTGGCCGGCGTCGTGCTGTTTGTCGGCTGGAGGAGCCATTTAATCGTCCTCGTCAATCGATTGCGCTTCGAGGCGGGCCGTCAGGCCGCCGTCCCGCAGCATTTCTTGTACTTCTTGCCGCTGCCGCAGGGGCAGGGGTCGTTCCTTCCCACCCGCGGGCCCTGGCGCACCAGCGGCGCCCGCTTGGGCCCGGAGGGCCCGGGCCGGCCCGGCTCCGTCTGATCCCTGTCCTCCGGTATCCGGGCCTGGTCCTGGATGCCGGCCATCTCCGGCTTGAAGGCGGTGACGGACACCGGCCTGGGCTCGGGCGGCGCCATGTTCATGGGGTGGGCCCTGAACATCAGCTCCACCGCCTGGGAGTCGATGGTGTCCAGCAGCTCCACGAACATGCCGTAGCTCTCCCGCTTGTACTCCACCAGCGGGTCCTTCTGGCCGTAGGCCCTGAGCCCGATGCCCTCCTTGATCATGTCGATCTTGTGCAGGTGCTCCCGCCAGTTCTCGTCGATGGTCTGCAGCAGGGCGAACCGCTCCACCCTCCGCATCAGTTCCGGGCCCAGCGCCTGCTCCTTGGCCCGGCAATGCTCCCTTATCGAATCCCACAGAAGCTCCCTGAGGTTGGGCAGGGTCAGGTGCTGGATCCGCTCCTGGGGGCGCCCGGCGTCTATCAGGAAATGGCG
>DHHE01000001.1:5220-15438 GCA_002403115.1 bacterium UBP2_UBA4780
GGTGAGCAGGGGGTGGGTCAGCACCTCGCCCTCCTCGGCCCCCAGCCGCTCCATGATGCCCGCTATCCGCTCCGAGCCGAACAGCCGCATCAGGTCGTCGTCGAGCGCCATATAGAAGCGTGACGAGCCCGGGTCGCCCTGACGCCCCGAGCGGCCCCGCAGCTGCCGGTCGATGCGCCGGGCCTCGTGGCGCTCGGTGCCGATGATGTGCAGGCCGCAGGCCGGGAACTCGCGGCAGCGCAACTCCTCGAAATGCGGACACTGGTCCGGATGGTCGTCCTCCTGCACNNCCGCGGCCGGCCATGTTGGTGGCGATGGTCACCGCCCCGGCCTGCCCGGCCAGGGAGACGATCTCGGCCTCCCTCTGGTGGTGCTTGGCGTTGAGCACCGAGTGGCGGATACCCTTCCGGGCCAGCATCCGCGACAGCGTCTCCGACACCTCCACCGACACCGTGCCCACCAGTATCGGCCGCCCCTTGGCGTTCAGCTCGGCGATCTCCTCGATGACCGCGTTGTACTTCTCCCGCTTGGTGCGGTAGATGACGTCCTGGCAGTCGCTGCGGCGCACCGGGCGGTTGGTGGGTATGGCCACCACCTCCAGCTTGTAGATCTGGTAGAACTCGCCGGCCTCGGTCTCGGCGGTGCCGGTCATGCCCCCCAGCTTGGAATAGAGGCGGAAGTAGTTCTGGATGGAGATGGTGGCCAGGGTCTGGGTCTCCCGCTCGATGGTCACCCCCTCCTTGGCCTCCAGGGCCTGGTGCAGGCCGTCGGAGTAGCGCCGCCCGGGCATCAGCCTCCCGGTGAACTCGTCGACGATCAGCACCTTGTTGTCCGAGACCACGTAGTCCACGTCCTTCTCGAACAGGGAGTAGGCCCGCAGCAGCTGGGCGATGTTCTGGTTCTTCTCCGAGCGCTCGGTGAACAGCGACTCCAGGGCCTGCTTGCGCTCCACCTTCTGTTCCGGGGGCAGGGACTCGTCGCTGTCGATGCGGTGCATCTCCTCCAGCAGGTCGGGGATGACGAACAGCTCGGGGTCCTTGGGCGAAAGCGCCTGGCGCCCCTTCTCGGTCAGGTCCACCACGTTTGACCGTTCGTCGATGGAGTAGAAAAGGTCCTCGTCCAGCTGGTGCAGCTTCTTGTCGCGGATGTACTCGGTCTCGGTCTGCTGCATCAGCCCCTTGTGGCCCCCATCCTTCAGCAGCTTCAGCAGCTTGTTGTTCTTGGGCGCCCCGCGGCGGGCCTGCAGCAGCTTGATCCCGGCCTGCTGCTCGCCCCCCTCGGCCAGCAGCTTCTCGGCCTCGGCCGCCAGGCGGTTGACCAGCAGCGTCTGGGCGTCCACCAGCCTGGCCACCGGCCGCACCATCTCGTCGTAGCGGTGGGTGGAGTGCTCCACCGGACCGGAGATGATCAGCGGGGTCCGGGCCTCGTCGATCAGCACCGAGTCCACCTCGTCCACGATGGCGAAGCAGTGCTCCCGCTGGACGCACTGGGAGATGTCGCCGGCCATGTTGTCCCGCAGGTAGTCGAAGCCGAACTCGTTGTTGGTCCCGTAGACGACATCGCGCCGGTACATCTCCCGCCGCTCCGGGGTGCCGGGCTCGGTTTCGTCCAGACAGCCCACCGTCAGTCCCAGGAAGCGGAAGATCTCGCCCATCCACTGGCTGTCGCGCCGGGCCAGGTAGTCGTTGACCGTCACCAGGTGGACGCCGCGGCCGGCCAGGGCGTTGAGGTAGAGGGGGAAGATCGCCACCAGGGTCTTGCCCTCGCCGGTGGCCATCTCCGCTATCCTGCCCTGGTGCAGCACGATGCCGCCCAGCAGCTGGACGTCGAAGGGCACCATGTCCCACGTCTTCTCGATGCCCACCACCTTCCAGCTCCTGCCCAGGTTCCGGCGGCAGGCTTCCTTGACCACGGCATAGGCCTCGGGCAGCAGGTCGTCCAGGATCTCCCGGTCCTCGCGTCCCGACTGCCGTTCGCCGGCGATGTGCTGCCTGAACCCGCCGGTCCTGGCCGCCAACTGTTCGTCGGTCAAGGCCTGGAGATCCCCGGCCAGCCGGTTGATCTCCTCGACCAGCGGCCACAGCTTCCGGGCCTCACGCTGGTGCTTGCTGCCGAACAAGGAGGTAAGTATGCTTCCTATCATAATATCTTAATAATTTAGCATAAAAATACGGGTAAATCAAGAGAAAATCAACCGGTTATGAAAAACCGCCCTCCGGGGCGGCTGGGGACAAAGTCCATCTGAGCGACTCAGGGGAAAACGGATTGGACCATCAAGGCCGCCCACAGGTAGGCTTTCTGGAAAAGGTTCGGGGCATGGTGCCTGAGGAAATAGCGGTACAGCGACCTGCGGTGATGCTGCTCCGCCGCTGCCTTCTCCCGGGCCGAGCTGGCGCCCCATATGTGGATCAGCCGGGCCTCGGGCACGAAATCGACCCTCCAGCCGGCCAGCCGGGCGCGGCGGCAGAGGTCGATGTCCTCCATGTACATGAAGTAGCCTTCGTCGAACAGCCCGACGGCCTCCAGCATCTCCCGGCTCAGCAGCAGGCAGACGCCTCCCAGGGCCTCCGTCCGGAGGCCGGCCGACCCGCCATCCGCCATCAGGTACCGCCGGGACCAGCGGTTGTCCGGCAGGAGCCTGGAGATCGGCGATTTCCGGGCGAACAGGATGTCGGAGTAGCCCGGCAGCCTCCGCCTGGTGGGCTGGAGGCTGCCGTCCGGGTTGAGCACCATGGGCCCGACGATGCCCGCCCCGGGATTCTTCCGGACGTGTGCGAGCAGATCGGTAAGCGCCCCGTCCAGCAGGAGCGTGTCCGGGTTGAGGACCACCGGGTATTCCCCGGACGAGGCCCGGATGCCCTGGTTGGCCGCGGCGGCGAAGCCGAGGTTCCGCCGGTTGCATATCAGCCTGGCGTCGGGATGCCTCTCCCGGAGCATTTCCCCGGTGCCGTCCCGGGAATCGTTGTCGACCACCAGCAGATCCATCCCGCCCCGCCGCCACAGCGGGTCGCCTTTGGCCGAGGCCAGGCAGCGGTCCAGCAGGCCGGCCACGTTGCGGCTGACGATTATCAGGCTGAGGTCTAGCATGGAAACGAGAGACAGCGCCCTCGGGCCCGCCGGTGGTCTCGATACGGGCGGACATCGAGTGATCCGCTATGCGGATAGTACCGAGATGGCCGCCCACTCGACCACCGGCTGAATCCCGAAGTCCGGCAATGCGGACGAATCACAGCTTGCCGAACAGCCGCATCAGCTGCAGCTTCCACACCATCCAGGCCGCCTCGTAGATGATCTTCCGGCTCATCTTGCTCTGACCCATGCGCCGCTCCTCGAAGATGATGGGCACCTCGGCCACCCGGAAGCCCTTGTAGTACGACTTGAAGTGCATCTCGATCTGGAAGGCGTAACCGTTGGAGTGGATCCGGCCCAGGTCGATGGCCTCCAGCACCGCCCGGCGGTAGCACTTGAAGCCGGCCGTCAGGTCGCGCACCGGCACCCCGGTGATCACCCGGGCGTAGATGTTGGCGAAATAGGACAGCAGCAGCCTCTTGAGCGGCCAGTTGACCACGTTGACACCGGACAGGTAGCGGGAGCCGATCACCAGGTCCCAGTCCCTCATCTTCTCCAGGAACAGGTTGAGGGTGGACGGCGGGTGGGAGAAGTCGGCGTCCATCTCGCAGACGTAGTCGTAGCCCCGCTCCAGGGCCCACCTGAAACCGGTGACGTAGGCCGTCCCCAGCCCCATCTTGCCCGGCCGGTGGACCGCGTGGATCCTGGGGTTTTGGGCGCGCATCCGGTCGACGATGGCCCCGGTGCCGTCCGGCGAGTTGTCGTCTATCACCAGCACCTCGATCGACCGGTCCCGGGCCAGCACCTGCTCCACGATCACCGGGATGTTGTCCTTCTCGTTGTAGGTCGGGATGATCACCAGACACTTCATGCTTTTCTCTTCCTGTAGATGATGCAGCCTGCTATTCCCAGGACGGCCAGCAGGGCCGTGGCCAGGCTGACGGCCCGGCCGGCCTCGAACACCCGCGATTGGTAACGGAACACGACCCGGTGGCTTCCGGCCGGGACCGGCACCGCCCGGAAGGTGTAGTTGGCCCGGTGGACCGGGGCCGGCGCGCCGTCGATCTCGGCCCGCCAGGCCGGGTACCAGTTGTCGCTCATCACCAGCAGGGCCGGCCGGTCGGTCTCCACCGATAATTCTACTACATTCGGCCGGTAGGAATCAACCTTGACCCGGCCCTGGGGATGGCCCTGGGAGACGAAGCCCGGCGGCGCCTCCTCGAGAATGGCTTTTGCCCGGGGATCGAACGCCGGCGACTTCAGCCGCTCGATGATCGCCTTATCCTCTTCGATCACCTCGTACTCCCCGACCAGCCAGGCCCGGGGCAGGGCCCCGGTATTGCGGTAGATCCTGACCCGCCCCCCGTAGCAGGTGTCGTGCAGGACGAACTGGGGGTAATCGACCGGCTGCTGCATCAGCAGGTACTTCACGTTGAGGATGTTCAGCAGCTGCGGGCTCTGCAATAGATTGTGGAAGTCCGGCAGCAGCCGCTTTGGATCGACGCCCACGAACTCGTTGTAGCGCTTCATCGGGTTGGGGTGCTCCCCGCCCACGGTCTGGATGCCGAACAGGGTCAGGTAGTTGCCCTGCTGGTGGATTTGGAGCGGCCACACCCGGTAGAGGTCCTGGTCCCCGAGCAGGGATTCCACCACCTGGTCTCTGGCGAAGAACCTCTCCGGCGGCTCCACCGTCTTCATGAACCTGGCGTCCACCCGCCACAGCTCCAGGAACACCAGGATGCCGGTTCCGACGGCCCAGGCCGGCGGTTTGATCCTCCGGTCGGCCAGCAGCCAGATCAGGCTGGAGCCGGCCAGGAACAGCAGGTAGGCGATCCAGTAGCCCTTGACCATTTCCGGGTGGCTGTTCCACAGGGCCTGCGCCCCCCAGCCCTTGGCGGCGAAGGCCGAGAGCAGGCTGGCCATGCCGTCTCTGGCGGCGGAAAAGATCAATCCGAAAAGCAATCCGGCGCCGAGGGCGACAAGCAGGCCCCGTTTCAGCCGCGGCTTCTCCCCGCCTGACAGCAGGGACTCGGCCCCCAGGGCCGCCAGCGCGGTTACGGCGAAGGCGGCCATGTTGAAGATCATGGCCGGGCCGCGGAACTTGGACATGCCCGGCACCAGGTAGTAGACCAGGTAGTAGAGCGGGGTGAAGCCGCCGAAGGCCACGATCAGCGCGAAGGCTCCCAGGCCGCACAGGAACAGCTTGAGGCGGCGCCTTTTGCTATATATGATGCCCAGTATTGCCAGCAGGGCCGGGATGACCCCGGCGTACTCGGTGTGCAGCTTGAGGTCCCTCCGGCCCCAGTAGAGCCGGGTCGGGCCCTGGTCCGAGTCCTTGTCCAGCAGGCCGGAGAACTCGGGCCAGACCGCGTTGACCGTCTCCTCGGGCGGCATGGAATACGAGGTGGCGAAGGCGTAGCCCTTGTCCTGGCCCCGGGGCGAGAACTTCAGGTAATATTGGAGCGGCAGGGCCTGGATGGCGTACAGCCCGAATCCGACGATGAGCATCACCAGCCCCAGACCGGCCAGCCTCAGCATCCCCCTTTTGTCCCGGCCGTCCCTCCACAGCACCCAGATCCTGGCCAGGCCGTAGAGGAACCCGGCCAGCAGCAGGTAATAGGACATCTGGACGTGGGGCGACAGCAGGGACAGCCCGATGACCACACCTCCGGCCAGGCCCCAGACCAGCTTTTGCGTCCTGCCAGCCCGGTCGATGGTCCAGAGCAGCCAGGGCAGCAGGGCGGAGACGATGATCTTGGCGTCGTGCCCGGCGTACATCAGGCTGGCGATGGAGCCGGTGAACATGTAGGCCAGGCCCGCCAGGAACGAGGCGGCCCCGGAGAGCTTCAGGCTGCGGAGGAACAGGTAGGCGCCGGCGCCGGCCAGGACGAGGTGAAGGTAGTAGTACCAAGCGTTGAGGGTGGCCGGGTCGATGCCCAGTTTGTAGACGTACGGGGTCAGGGTGAGAAAGGGGTAGAACGAATGACCATAAGTTATCGCGTCGACCATGGGGGATCCGCCGTACAAGCGATAGTCCCATAGGGGAAACTGGTTTAAATCGTTTATCGAGCCGGCTATGTACTTGTAGGTCATGTAAGCCCCGGATACAAAATCGGAGCCGTACAGCATCGCGTTCGGAAGAAGCGCGCGGTTGAAGACAATCAACGCCAACACAGCCATCACCAGGATTGAAAACCATGGACGACCGAATACATCCGCACCCGGAACCGCCGGACGCTGGTTTGGCGCCTGCTGACTTTTTCCGGACCTATGCTTTGGCATTTGACGCTCCCGGCTTGTAGAATTTAATCGATATCAGGGTCATGGCCACGTCGAACACGGTCAGCCAAATCCTGGAACCCACCGCCACGATAATGGCCAGCGGCAATGGCATCAGCCCGGAAAGCAGGTAGCTGAGCGCACCTTCGCGGACGCCCAGACCCCCGGGCGTGACCAGGCTGATGAACCCCAGAGCATAGGCCCCGCCATACGCGCCGACGGTAGATAGCATGGCGGCCGCAGGCAGATCCGGCTGGATCGACCTCGCCAGGCACCATACTCCCGCACCCTGCATTGCCCAAGCCCCCGTATAAATCACCGCCAGGGCCACAACATTGTTGTATGAATGGGAAACTCTGCCCTCTATCGTCTTGCCGTACTTGGGCAAGAACCGCCAGACCCGCCTGAGAATCGCCGGATGGGCCAGGACCATCAATATTGAGAACAGCGCTAGGGCCGCCAACAGGTAAAGGGCACCAGCCTTGCGATGAGCCGACAAAAAGTACAGCGTAAAAACCAATGCCGAGGCTGCCAACTGGGCGATCATCTCCAAGACCACCCCGGTGGCGGCGGATGTTTTCGGCACTCCTTCGCGGTCGCAGAGCCAGATGCGCCCGCCCAGAGCCAGTACATGGCCGGGGACGAATTTCGCCAGATGCGAACCGGAAATCGTCCAGAAGCACCGCGTCCAGGGCAGGTCAGAGCCCAGAGATTTCAGAATGTATCGCCAGCCGCTCACCCCCAGGATGAATGATACTGCCAGCGGCAGGTACGCCAGAAAGACCCAACGGTATTCGATCTCCAGGCGGCCCGGTTGAATTGCCTGCCAGTTAGCGGCCAGGGATCTGGCCAGGAAGTAAGCTATGGTGCCGACGACTATTGCGGCGGCTATGTTTTTCAGCAGGCGGCCGGTTTTCATATCTAACAGCTATTTTCTTCCCAGCAGACAGCAATAGTAGATATTCTTCCAACCCATTCCGGAAAGAAATCTTTTGACCAGGGCGTCGTTGCGGGGCCTGCCGTAATAAAAGCTTTTTACTATATTAATATCATGGAAGATTGCGTCCCATCTCTTTTTGGTCATCAGCCTCTCACCCAGGGATCTGGAGAGATAGAAAATAGTTGGCACGCTGAAAACAACCAGCGGCGCCACCCGAAGCTGCTCCCTGGCCAGTTTGACGATCTCCCCGTCCTCAAAATGCTCGAAGAAGCCTTGGTGGCAAACAACGTCAAAGCTGTTGTCCGGAAACGGCAATTTGAATGCGTCAGCCTCTTGCAACTCCAGTTTGCCCCTAAGCTGGTCGTTGTTTTGCTTTGCCGACACAATCACCTGGGGATCGTTGTCAACGGCCAGCACCTTGATGCCCAGGTAGGTCAGGAAGATGGAGGTCGACCCGCCGCCCGCGCCCACCTCAAGGACCTTTCCCGGGTCACGATTGATTACCTCCTCCAGGTAGGGCATATGCGAGTAAGCATGGTCGACCAGCTCTTTGAAATCGACCTGTTTTTGGTAGACCGACGACCATTTTGGGTGAGCCATGCTGATGCTCCGAGCTTATCTTTAATAATGGATGTTAATATATCACACTTTTCAACCATGGTCAACGAAAAAGCATGCGGTTTCGCGTCCGCATGCTTGATTCCGGCCATTTCCCCTGGCTCATATGTCGGTAATGCGTTCTTGCATTCTTTGGGGTCGGACCCTTTCGGTTTCTATGGCCGGGTTCTACTTCACGAAAAGCAGCTTATCGCTGAATGTACGTTCTCCGATGGATGCCCGAATGAAATACGTTCCCGTCGGCAGCGTTCCCCTGGGTAAGTTCCACGTCACGACGTGCTTCCCGGCCGGGTAACTACTGTTTACCGGTGTCGCCAGCCTTTGCCCCATCATGTTGAAAACCGCTACCTTGGCCCAGCCGGACGTCGGTGACGAGAACTCGAAAATAACCGACCTTCCCCCTTGGCGGCAGGAGAAGCTTTTCCAGCCTGTTCCCTGCCCGGCTGGGTTTTCCCCGGAAACGCCCATCGGCTCAAAGTTGAGAGAGATTTCATCGAATGTCGGCGCCTCGAAAAACTGGTTTGATTCCATCCTCAGCCGGTATTGGGCGTACTTTGAAGCGGGGATGTCGGCTGCAAAGCCGGAAGACGGAACCGCTGACCAATCGCACCAGGTGCCGTCGTCCGGGTTGGCGGTGTTCCCGGAACGGAGGAATACGTCAACCGAGGCATCGACCGGGATCTGGCTGGTCCAGTGGCATTCTCCCCAGACGCGCGTCAGCGCTTCATCGCCATACACCGATGACGTATAATGCTCCTCCGGTCCCCTGTCGTGCACATTGCCGTTGTCCTTGGTTGACAGATGGGCGTACACCGACGGCATCGAGTCGACCAGAGTTATCACCCTGTCGTGAGTGATGTTAAACAAATAGGTGAAGGCGTGAACGCTGGTTCCGGAGAATCCGGGGCCCTTGATGCCGTTGGTCAACAGGACCTGGACATCGGGACCGGTTTTAAGAAACTTCCCGACCAACGGGCCTACCGCACCGTGGCCCGGAAGCTCGGTCCTGTCGGAAACATTGAAATTGGGTCCCCAGTAGATGTAGGACGGTATGTCATGGGTCACGTTGTCGTACCAATTGGCGATCACTATATCGGCATTCCCGTCGCGGTCCAAGTCTGCGATGCTGTTGCCCCGTGCCCCAAGGCTGGGAAGCGGCGTCCGGTTGGCATCCGTAAACCCTGAGGGGCTTCCCCAATAAATATAGGAATTCGCCACGTAACCGGAGCCGTTGTTGCTGAACACGATGTCCAGCCAGCCGTCACGGTCGATGTCGCCTATCGAAACTCCCTGGGCATTGCCCGCGGTCAGGTCGGTCCTGTAAGCCGGGCTGTAGTAGATGGAATCGGTCCCCTGTCCCCAGTAGATGAAGGACTTCAGGTTTGGGTCCCAGCCGTTGCTGAAAACTATGTCCAGCCTCCCGTCCTTGTCAAGGTCGGCAACCGCCACGTCGTATGATTGCGAGGTCGGCAGGGCTGTCCGGTGAGATCCGAGGTACTGCCCGTGCGGAAGGCCCCAGTAAATGTAGGATTCGCTGCCGAACCAGTTGGCGATGATGATGTCCAGCTTGCCGTCGTGGTTGAGGTCGCAGATGTAATTGCCATGGGCGCCGTACGAAGGCAGCCGGGCGGTGTCGGCGGCATTGAAGCCGGTTTTGCTCCCCCAGTAGATGACCGACGAGTTGTCGTTGAAAATGCTGAAAACGATGTCCAGGTGTCCGTCGCGGTTGAGGTCGTCGATCGAGTTGCCTGTGGCGCCCCCGCTAGTGGGCAATAAAGTCCGGTTTGTGCTGTCGAAACCCGATGCGGATCCCCAGTAGATATAGGATGCCGGGCCCTGCATGTTCGATATCACCAGATCGGGCCAGGAATCCTTGTTGAGATCATAGGTCGCACCCGGAACCGATTTCAACTGTCCGCTGTCCAGCCCCTCGTTGGAGACGAACACGTTGGCATTAAAGAACCCGTCGGCGAAATCGGCGACTGTGCTTTCCCGCCAGGCGTCGGCAGACAGCGAATACGCCAGAGCAAACGCAATCGGCAGGACGAGCAAGCATGCATTTCTTCTCATGGCCCACCTCCCGTTATCAAAGGTTACTGTGGATAGTATTCTTAACCTTTCAGGTTGCAAAGTCTACAATATTTTACCTTTTCCCCCTGTTAATATAGCACCAGACCATCGGCTTGTCAAGCCTTTTTTCAACTTTTTTTAAAGCAAAACCCCTCCCGTCCGGAGGGGTTGCATACAAAGCATCCGGCCTGCTCTTAAGGCTTTCCTAAAAGCGCCAGCCGGTAGACCGCCGCCGTCTCCCG